>JAYWHL010000122.1:0-4262 GCA_043777715.1 Cytophagaceae bacterium
GGAACGTCTTTTTTGTTGGCAATGTCTAGTTTTTCAGTCATAAAATTCAAATTACTTGAATTAGAATGATCAAAAATCAGGGTAATTTTTTCTTTCGATTTTCCGTTTTTCAACTCCGACCATTTTGTTTTTTTGCCACTAAACAAATCTTTCAATTCGCTCATGGTTACCAACGTATCTTTATTGTTTTTATTAGTAATCAATGCGATGGCATCAATGGCTATTTTTTCGGTTTCAAAATATATTTTATTTTGCTTTAGGTATTCCTGTTCTTTTTCGCTCAACTCACGGGTCGTTACCGCCACTCTTGCACTGTCGTTGAGCATGGCTTGGATAGCCTCTTGTTCGGGTAAATATTTTAATAAAATCTTTATGTCGGGATAAGTACCCTCGTAGGCATTTTTTTCGGCATCAATCAAAGGCTGCATGGCTTCGTCGGCCACTACCTTTATTTTACCAATCTCGGCTTTTTGTTGTTCTAATTCTGTTTTAGAGCCTTCGCCCGCACAAGCCCCTAAGGCTATGGCCAAACCAACTACAAAAAATGTTTTAAGAGCTGTTTTCATGATTTTATGATTTTAGAAGATTACACTTTAAAGATGAACTAAGTAGCTATCGAAAATTGGCTATTGTCTTGAAATACAATGTATTACATATTTTGTAATACAGATTATCTGAGTGTTGGACAATTTTCTAAAAATTGTAAAAAACGTAGGGACGAGCAAATGTTGCCCAATAGTATTCGTCTTCAATTAAAGGGGCTGGACGAATGCTATTCGTCCCTACAATTTAAAAATATCCAGTACTCAACTAAAAACTACAAAGTACTTGTAAAAACCTGAATATCAATCTTTTGTGTTCTTTGTAACTTTGTGGTTTAATTTTATACTCATAAATATATCACAAAACATACCAAGTATTCTATTTTGTTAAATCCTTGATTTTCAGGTCTTTTATTCCCCAAAATTCAGCCTGACAGGTATTCCAAAGGTGCTTTGGGTCTTTGGAAATATCCTCTGTAAAAAGCGTTTTTGGATATACCTTCAACGAATCTACGACTACGCTTTGGTTTTTTTTCTCTACAAAATCATTCTCAAAACGCCTTGTCATTTCAGCATGATACGCCTTGGCACGGCCTTTTAGCAAATCGCCATACAGAGGCCGTAGTGTAGGGCTATCTTTAAGGCTATACACAATACCCAAGGCGATGATTAGCTTAACACCAAAGCCGATTTTTGGAAGGTCGAGTTTATGCTTTTTTTCAAAGTAATTCATCAAAACCAAGAGATTATAAAACCAACCCAACAAAAAAAACCAATACACAATATTGACGGTTCGGGGTGGCGGCGGAATGCCCACGCCATAGTAACCAGGGAAAATTCCGACCGAAAATATACCAAACCAAAGTACCAAGCTAATGAATGGATGAACGGCCAAAATACCGACATTAACGTTGTTTTGTTTGATGAATTTTGCCCCAAAAAATAAAAACAAAATCGTAAAATAAATATTTGGAACAGCCAATAACCAAGGCACTGCAAAGCCAAGAGCATCTTTGAGGCTGGCTAATATTGAAGGTATAAGTTCTTGGCTATGAGGATTATAACTCATTCTTACGGCATTGCCAGGAGCCAACAATTCGAGGAGAATAAAAGCAAATAATGGTATGATAAAATAAGCTAGGTTAGGGATTTTTTTCGTTTTTTCAATGATATTTTTTTGCCAAATTTGTAAGCCAACCACACTCCCCAAAATAATAAAAATAACCAACATGGGGGTTTCGTTAGAGCCAACAATGGCAAAAATCAAGAAAGAAACATAGAGGTTTTGCCAAGAAAATAATTTGAAATTTTGTTTGGACGAATCGATGATGGCTACAAAAAAATAATTGAGCAAAATCAATGAAACAGGATAGCCCACCACGCCTGGCAACCAATAAAAGTTTTCGACAATACTAGGCAATTGGTATAGATACATAAACAAAAAAGCAGATACCAAACCAAGGTGTTCGAGGGTGGTCAAAGCCCTGAAAAACACCACTTTAGACAACCTAAAAAGCGAATGAAAAAGACCCAGTAGGGTTAAAATCGGAAAAATTTTGTACCAAGCCAACCAGCCAAAAACCAGAGGATTGGCGTGCATCAAAAACGTAGAAAAATACCGCCCCGTCCAGCCATCATAATAGTATTTTTGACCCTGCCAAAATCCAAACTTTATCGTATTAAGGGCAAAACAAAAATCGTCGGCCGCTGAGGGAACATTATACCAAGCCAAAGCAAGAATGGGCAAGGCAAAAATGCCAAATAGAACAAAAAAGAAAAAACTTTGATACGTTTTGAAATACATTTTGTCTTATATTTAAGGCCACAAATTACGGCCTTTTTTGGCTTGTATCCAATTTGGCCAAATCTCTAAAATCTTAAAATTCCCCCTTTATGAAAATCAAAAAAATGGAATCGGCTTCCGAAGCCTACAAATATCCGCTTTTGGTAAAACGGATTCTTGAATATTCGCTCAAACTCGAACCTGAACGTGAAATTCATTATCGAGATATGTTTAAGATGAATTATTACGAACTCAATAAACGAGTACGCAGACTGGCCAATGTTTTCAAAAGTTTGGGCATCGAAGGCGGCGAAACCATTGCCGTTTTAGACTATGACAGCCACCGATATTTAGAGAGTTTCTTTGCTATTCCCATGACGGGCAACGTAATCCATACCCTCAACTGGCGGCTCTCGGTCGAGCAACTACTCTATACCATCAACCATGCTGAAGACGTAGTTATCATTACTCATGCCGATTTTTTACCAATTTTAGATAGCTTGGCTGATAAAATTACGAGCGTAAAAAAAATCATCGTAGCCACCGACGGCCAGCCACTGCCCGAAAGTAAATTTGAAATTGTTGGCGAATACGAAAGCCTATTGGCCTCACAATCAGACCAATACGATTTTCCCGACTTCGACGAAGACGCCGTGGCTTCTACCTTCTACACCACAGGCACCACAGGCAACCCCAAGGGCGTTTTTTTTACACATCGGCAATTAGTACTCCACACCATGTTGATTGGCGTGCATTTTGGCCCCATAGACAAAGCCTGTACCTTCAATAATTCTGATATTTATATGCCCCTCACGCCTTTTTTCCATGTTCACGCTTGGGGCTTTCCGTTTGCGGCCACTATGTTGGGCATGAAACAAGTGTATGTTGGCAAATTTGAACCCGAAGTGGCCATCAAACTTTTTATGATACATCGGCCAACCATCTCGCATTGTGTGCCTACTATCCTACAAATGTTTGTGGGCCACCCTGCCACTGCCAGCATCGATTTGTCGTCTTGGAAGGTCATTATTGGAGGTTCGGCCTTGCCCAAAGCCCTTGCTAAAGCCGCTATTCACCGTGGTGTTGATATTATTACGGGCTATGGTATGAGCGAAACCGCCCCACTCCTTTCAACGATTTACCTTGGCCCAGACGATAAAAACAATCCAGACATAGATTTTCAAGTAACGGCTCGTACCCGCACAGGCGTACCTGCTTTTTTGGTGGACTTAAAAGTAATAGACGAAGACGGCCAAGAAGTACCCAACGACGACGAAACTATGGGCGAGATTGTAGTAAGAACCCCTTGGCTAACGCAAGGCTATTTTAAAGAAGCCGAAAAAAGCGAAGAATTATGGAAAGGTGGTTGGCTACACACAGGCGACGTGGCCACGGTTGATGCCCGAGGGTCATTAAAAATAGCCGACCGTATCAAAGACGTTATCAAAACGGGCGGCGAATGGGTATCGTCCATAGATTTAGAAAATATCCTTGGCCAACACCCAGCCGTATCAGAAGTGGCCGTAGTTGGCTTGCCCGATGCCCAATGGGGCGAGCGGCCTCATGCCATGGTGGTATTAAAACAAGGAATGACGGCCAACAAAGAAGACCTCAAAGCCTTTTTGAACCCTTTTGTTGAAGCTGGACAAATCACAAAATGGACAATCCCCGACCGTATCGTTTTTGTGGAAGCCATTCCCAAAACCTCTGTGGGCAAGCTAGACAAAAAGGTAATTAGAACGTTGGTCTAGTGCCATAACCCCGTAGCCCAAGTTCCCAACTTGTTTTCAATTTTGTTTGCAAGTTGGGAATAGGTACGTGATTTCTCAAAATCAACCTAGGAATGGGTAAATAATAACTTGTAAAGGTTTTTACTGATTATTTTCTTGGTAGTTATAGCCTATTTTGAGGCGAATAGCACCGCTATTTAATGAAAA
>JAYWHL010000123.1:0-12031 GCA_043777715.1 Cytophagaceae bacterium
TTTTTTAACAACAAAGCTGCCACGGCATCGGGCGAGACAAATCGGCCGTAAGAAAAACCTTCGTCTCTTGCAAAAAACACCACATCTATTTCATTGCCATACGATAAGGTATCAAGGCTATTTATGGCTAAGCCTTGGTTTCGGCGACTGGCAAAATAATTGGGAATGGCCGATTCGTTATCTATACCCAGTTTTACGTTTTCTAAAAATATCAGATTGGTACTTGGATTTACGGTAATTTCTTTCTCAACTGTTTTCGATTGTTTGCCGTTGCTGGCCGTAAGCGTAACGGTATATTTTTTAGCTTCGGGTAGCGTTATACTGGTTACAGAATCTGTGTCTGTTTTTATTTTGGCACTTGCATCAGCCACCGACCATTTTACAGTGGTCGAACTTTTTGAAGTATTAACAACCCTGATGGTTAGGGGGGCTTCGGCATTAAAATTAAAGTCGGTAGCTCTAAAATCAAAACTAGGCACTAAGCCAGCTTTTATGCTAATGGTCGAGTCTTTTTGTGTAAAAACATTACCGTTATATGCCTTCAAACTTACTTTGTACAAACCTTCTGTGGCAAAGTTTACGGTTGGGCTTTCGAGGGTAGAGGTCGTGATGTCAGCCTTTTCAAAACTCCATTCATATCGGTTAGCTCCAGTCGATTTATTTTTGAAGTTTACTTTGGCTGGGGCAAAACTGTTTACATCATACACCATTTCAAAATTGGCCTGTACGGCCTCTCCAATCGTAATTTCAATTTCTTTACTATTTTTTTGGTTATCAGCATTACTAGCTTCTAGCGTTATTTTATATTTTCCTGCCTTGGTATAAAGTATTTCAGGCGGGTTTTTTTCGGTAGAAGTAGCAGGTACGCCCCCCTCAAAAGTCCAGCGGTAGCTTTCGGCTCCTTCTGTGATATTATTTATCAATACCCTAGCAGGTACGGCTTTGTTGTCGTTTTTATAACTTACCGCAAAATCGGCTTTTACTGCCAAAAATGTTTCTTTAAAACAAGCACTAAGCAAAATAGTAATCAGCGGAAATAATAATAATTTCCATTGGCTATATCGAAGAAAGGTAATTGGTTTTTTCATTGGATTTCAAAAAATTCACGAATCTGATTAGAAAGGTGTTAGTGATAAGTTATTCGTATAATTGGCTTTAGGCTAAAGGCTTATTGCATAAGTGCTTGGGAAAAATTAGTTTATATTATTTTATGCAGACTGATTTTACCGCTAAGTCGCAAGGACGGAAAAAAGATAGTGTCTTAGTGTCTTTGCGGTTGAAAAATATTATAAACTATTTATAATGAACTATTTAGCCTCTTTTGGTTTGGTTCGTCTGATAGAGCTAACGTTGGTTTTTAGGCTTTCTCGGCCATCTTTTTCTACAATTACCACGCTGTAAGCATAAGATTCGTCTTCGGTAATGGTATTATCCAAAAACTGAAAATTACCTTTATCCACACTGCCCAACAGGGCAAGGGTTTCTTCGTCTGATTTTTGCCTGAATATTTTGTAAGAAGCCACATCGGCGTGTTCGATAGACGGCCATCTTATTAATATTCCTTTTGAGGCATTGATTAAATCAAATTTTTTGAGTGTTTTGACGCCCTCTTTTGAATAGTTTACCGTAGTGGCCTCGGTAAAGGCCGTGGTATCGCCTTTGAGCGAAACCGATGCTATTCTATAAAAGAAATCTTCGCCTTTTACAAAAGTTGTATCGATGTATTGATTGACACTAAGGCCAAAGGGACTAACCGATTGAAATACGCCATCTTTGCCTATTTTGCGTTCTAGTACAAATCCTGCTACAAAATCGTCGTTGGCTCGTACATCAGGCCATTCAATAATCAAGTCGTTGTTAATAAGCGAGTGTTTTAGATAAGCAGGTATCCATATTTCTTCTAATTTTTTGGGCGAAAACGAAACCGTATTAGAAAAATCGCTGGTATCTTGGGTTAGATTTTGTTGAATTACGGCATAATAATACGTACTTCGGCCAGAAAGGGTACTGGTAGAATCGGTATATTGTTTGCCTGTAACAACGGTACTTGCCAAAATCATTTTATTGGGCGATAGTCCCCTATACACATAGTAGCCATAAGCGGTTCTATCATCAGCCGATTCCCATTTTAGGACTGGATACTCTTTTGAGAGTGAATCAACTTGCAGGTTAAAAGGGGGCAATGGATTTGAAAACTTGGTACAAGCCAAGGTTATGTTGGCAGGTAACTCTTGTCTGATATTTTGTTTTGGCAAAAACGATGGACTTACATAATACGTGTAGTTTTTGCCAGGAGCCACCTGATAGTCAGCATATTGAGTATCTTGATAGTCTATTTGGGCTATTACTTCTTTGTCAACATCGTTGTAACTGCGAGCAATGGTTATGCCCGTAAAGTAGGGTTTGTTGGGGAGTTTTTCCCAATGGATTTTAACACAATTGATAGAATCGGCCCCGCTTACTTTATAAATCAAAGGCACAGTACCTTGTGAAATGGCATAGCCGTTGGCAATTTCGCTGGTGTCGCCCAGGGCATTGGCATAGTCTTCGGGAATGGCCATGGCCGTTATTAAATCTTCGGGAAAACACCTAATGTCGGCCGTAAACTTAAAAGTTCCCGTCGAGTCTTGATAAGAAAGGGTTTTGTCGTAGAAATGCCAATTGATTTCATTGTTTTTCTTGTAGTAAATATTGAATTTGGTATTTGATTGGTCTTGATTTTTTGAGTTTAGGCTTATGCCCAGAATCTTACTTTGATTTCGTTGTAGTTTTGAGTATTCTTCTAGTAATAGGTTTTCGGGGATAGAGTCTAGTTTTGGAGCTTCTTCACTAGGCATATAGGCTTTAAAATCCACCTTCCAGTCTATACTTACCAAACTATCGGTCGAAGAAACGGCCATTACAGAAGGCTTCACTTTAAGCAATTCTGGGTTGGTCATTTTGGAATTTATCATGGCAATGCCCCAAGGTTCTTCTGTACCGTTTTTGTCTTTCCGTACAACCTCATAATAATAAATGGAATCCTTGAGGGCCGTTTTATCTAAAGAACCATGCCCCAATACTTCTAAAAACTTGATGTTGGTTTCGAGATATAACACCAAAGAGTCATAACTGTACTGAGTCTGTAAAAAATTCTCTACTTCTTGGTCTGTTTTAACACGGGCAACTTGTTTGAAACTTTTCATCAAATCCGTCCCCAAGGCTTTGCTTAGGTCTTTTGCTTTTTTGAGCCTTTCTATTTTGCCTATCTCAACACGGGTATTGTTGCCAAAGGTTTCCATGCCTCTAAACACCCTAAAATAAGCGGTGTTGCTCATGGTTTCGCTAAATGCCCCTAGATTACCGTCTTTAGGAAATACCCGTACGTAGTTACCATCTTGCGAGGTATAGGCAATAACAAGCCCCTTGCCTTCATTGTCTCCGTTAAGGCTTGGCTGTCCAAAACTATAAGTAGCACAAAGCGAAATAATTAAAATTAAAATTCTGCGTATATTTTTCATAACCAATTAGTTAATTAATTAAAGTTTTACTTTGAAGCCTCCTTTGTTTTGGTAATATGATGCACTTAGCTGCCCACTGATACATACTTTTGCGTTAAAACCACAAGGGTAAGGCACTTGAACATATTTTATCGACCATTTTCCCCAAGGTCTTCTCCAGCTAAAGCAGCATACAGAAGGATAGGGTACGCTTTGGGTACAAATTTTTAAGCCATAACTATTACAGCTATAACTGTAACCATTGTTCAAAAAGAGTTCTACTCTTGCACCCACCGAGGCATCAAAAAACCAACCATCGCTTGGATTGTAGCCTCCTTTGGCAGTAAGCCAAGCATCTAGCCCCCCACCTATTGATAAGCCCAAAACACTTACCCTTGCACCCATTTTTACCTTTGCTCCCACGCCTAGTTCAAAAATGCCACTTGTCCAGTTAAGGATAAATTGTCCATCAAACTCATTTGAGTAGTTTACAGAATAACTAGCTATCCAAAAGTTACCACTCGACGAACTCGCACTACTTACTTTAACTTTTACAAAAATGCCGTTTACGATACTTCCATTGGTCAGGTATTTACTTTCTATTTGGGTGCTATATGCTTTTACTTCTTTGGGGGTTAGGGCGTCGTTAAAGTCGGTGTTTATACCTAACATAACACTACCATTGGCCATTTGACCAAAGATTTTTAACTTGATGGAAGCAGCCAAAAATAAGTTTTTGGTAGAAACAAATACCGTGGCATTTACTTTAGCCCAAGTGCCTTTTATTACCTCTTTATCGCAGTCGATGGTGGCCAAGAGCAACATTCTACAAAAATCTAACTTGACTTTTACGTTACAGTACAGTTCTTTTTTGTTGTACCAGTCCATTGTGCCATCAACTACGGGCTTGGCACCGCAGTCGTTGGTACTAAACAAAATCGTAATTTTGATATTCCTAAATTCAGTGATTTCTTTGCTTGTAGAGGTAGGATTGGCCTTGCCCATAAACCCAACAGTATATTTGTTGGTTTCAGTGTTGATGTCTATAAGTCCGCCAATGGCTGTCCAAGTAAGCGGCCCTGTTACAATGACCGTATTGGCTATGAGCGATGCCCCAAACTCTATGCCCTTTTCTAGTTGATAGAATTTAAGACTTGCCCCAAATTTTCGGGTAAGCGTTTCCACCTCGCCAGAACCTTCAAAGCCTACCTTGGGTCCACTGGTGGTTAGTTTAATAGAAGCAAACGCCTTGTAGGTAGGGGCATCTATCACAATATCAATGCTATTAAACTTGATATCAATGCCATCGCCCATGTCGCCCAACAAGAACGATACGTCTGTTTTTACTTTTGCTCCTTTTAGTTTATCTATCTGTACGCCTCCTGCAAAACCAAATACCCAGTTCGTGAAATCGTTAGACAACTCAACGTTTGCATCTTGTACAGGTTTACCCGTTACTTGATAGGTGTTACCAATTTCTTTGTTGGCCTGTGCGTTTTTGTCGGTTACGGCCTCGTAGTTTTTATTATTGAATGTCTTGGTTTCGGTAAGGGCTTTATTTTCTTTTTCGTCTCTCAACAAATACTCGTTCATATCTCGCCATTCCATCGTTTTGCCCTTACTAAACAATAGCCTGCGAATATTTACTTTTACAGGGCCTAATTCAATACTCACATCGGCTTTGACACTCACCATAAATGCCCCGTTGGTATTAAACATCAGCTTTTGGATTTCGAGCGGGAAAATCTTTTTGGCCGTTGGGAATTTATTAGGATTTTTTAGTTCTAAAATTGCTCCAGCATCTACCTGATAGGCTTTGTCTCTGAAATTATAACCCAAAACTATATTTTGGTTTTTTGGACTTTTAAAAACAAGATCTTTGACTTCATAGCCTTTTTCGGGGAACTTCATATCCAAATACGGATAAATATCTCCTTTGACATCGTTCCATGTCATGGAATTAACTATCAGATGGTTTTCTTTACTTGAAAACAACTTACCCCCAATACCAAACCGCTTGAAATTATCGAATACCTGAAACTTATTGACCTCAAATCGCCATGAACCTTTCACACCAATTACAGCAAAATTGTCTGTTTTTTTCAAGAAACTGGCTTCTTTCAAACCCATTTCTTCGGTATTGGCAATTACCATTTTTTCTAAGGTAAGAAACTCGCTGAAAGCCGCCCCTACCATACTTGGCAAATGCAATTCTCCTTTTAGGCTAATACCTTTTTTGGTCAAAACCCCACCTACGGGGTTTATAAGCAACTTAGTACCTCCCAAACCTCCTATGCTAAGTGGTATAAAGCCTTCTGGTATGGTATATCTTGGGTCTTTGGCGATATCTAGTACAGGAAACACTAATTTAAATTCAGCATTAGGTTCATTGTTTTTTAGCTCTACACCCTCGGCAGCAAACACAGGAAAAGTACTAGCAACAAGGGCTTTTAACTGTTTTTCTCTGTCGGCTTTTGCATCGGCCTTTTCTTTGTCTGCTGCAGCTTTGTCTGCTTTTGCTTCGTCTGTTAATGTAGGCTGTTTAGCATCTAATTTTTTCTGATTCCCAGCTGTAATATCGTTATTAAAACCTGCGGTCTGGGCAACGTTGTCGGGTAAGGATAACTGCAAAAGTGTCTCTGCAAAATACGGCTCTGGTTGTTTTCCTAATATTTTTTCGGGCGTTAGCTTGGCAAATGTGCCTATAATTTTGCCTTTATTGGTTTTACCAAGGGTAGTAATCTTGGTCATACTTATGGCAGGTTTGCCCGTCAGCGTTACTGCTGCATACTGATGTAGTTTGAGTTTAAGAACGGTTTGGTCAAACCGCATCTCTTCTTGAGCCAATATTGCCGCCTTTTTATTTGTCTTGTCGATATTATCTTGCCTAACGGGAATATTCTTAAAGGTTAGTTTTTGGCCAGTTTCTAACTGAAAAACCCCCTCTAACTTACTAGCATCTATGTTTCCGCTAATTTCAAAAACACCATCACCCTTATTAATTGCTTTGTCTATATTTACTGTAAAGCCCTGAAGGTGGGTGAATTTGGGGATAGAAGGGTCTTGTTGGTAAATCTTAATTTCATCTTCGAGCGTTCGGGCGTTTTCGCCCTTTATGCTAATTTTTTCAGTATTGTAATCATCTTTTGAAAAAAGAACTACTTCTCCATCACTAAAGACTGACTTTATCTCTTTTGGGAGTAAAATCTCAAAATAGCCTTCGCTTTGGCTTGTGGCTTTGCTTACACCGCCTTCTACGGATAAATCTACTCCTTCTAAACCTCCAATTCTTTTTTGATCTTTGTCATAAGCCACAACCCTTCCTTTTACTTTTACGGCTACTTTAAGCATCAAATCTATATCTATAGCTTTGCCATTTTGGGTACTTTCGGGTAAGTCATAGTCATCTATTTTTTCTTCTAAAAAGTAAGTACTGGCCCCCTCTGGGTTTTTGATGACAAATGATACTTTATTACCTTTTGCAAAAAAAATCAGTCCCCCAGCAGGTACGTTTTTACTATCTGTACCTACCTGAATGACACTATTTACGTATTTTTTATTAAGTTCGTTATTGGTGTATGTCCTAAGGTTCACCAGTTTATCTAGCGACTCCATCTTCATACTTTTTTGGGTCAGTAACTTAACAACTTTGGCATTTTTTCGTTTGAAATCCTCATTAAACATCTCGTTTGTAACTTCAATGTTCAAAGCATTTGCTTTTGAAAACTCCGCAACCTTGGTTTTGTAAAATGCCAAGCCGTCGTCTTTTAAGTCTAGGTTATTAATTACCTCAAACTTGCTAATTTCAAAACTTGCATTTTTGAAATCCTGTGCTTTTACGCTTATTTTTGTTTCTTTTTTAAGGTCTGATTCGTCAGTAATATTCAATACAAAAGCCCCGTTTTCGTTGCTTCTTACATTGCTATTATTAGGGTATGATACTAGGGCATCTACGATGGGTCTATCAAATTGGTCTTTTAAATAACCCATCACCGCAAGGCCGTCTGTAACAAAATAAATTGACTGGTTTACTGATATTTTGGGCTTTTCTATAACTTTATATTCGGGTTGGCCACCACCTGGCTTGGTAACCAAAATACCAATCTTGGTAATACCCGTATTTTCTACAATATGTTTCGGAATTTCAAGTTCATACTTTCCGTCGGCATCGGTTTTTACGTTGGTTCTCCATTCAGAATTCATTAACAGCGTAGTACCTGTTACGCTTTTATTGGCCAATTCCTTTTCTCTGACACTAAAAATACTTACCTGCTGGGCGGCTATGGGTCTGTTTTTGTTTTCATTGCCAAAAGCCACCAAACCCTTGATAGATGGATTTGGAGCAATGTAAAAAAATACATCGGTTAGCTTAAAAGTCTCGCTGGTGTTTACTGCACTAGCATTAACAATATCAACGGGATAAACTTTGTCGTTAAAACCTTTTTCTTGGAGTTTTAATACAAACTGGTCGTTGAATAACGAGTTGCCAAATAGGCTCGCAATATTCGATTCTTTAAAATCGGCTACTTTAATGTAGGTAGTTTTATTGTAGGTCAATTCTGGCCTAGGGTTGGCGTTACCTTCGTTTTCAAACAATGCTTTTTCTTGTTCAACAATAGACTTTAAACGGTATAGGCCAACTTCTTCAAAAGTAGCAGAACTGATTTTACCTTTATTATCACACAATCTTGGAGAGTATCTAAAAGTATTGGCCGTTAAATTAAAACTACCTGCATCTCTGTTGGTAGAGGCAGATTCATCTATTTTTATTTTAGCAAAAACAGGATTTAAAGCCTTGTTTTTGTAATTGATATAGAGGTAGAAATACTTGAGGTCTTTTAATTTGGCAATTTTTACGTTTTTGAACTTAAACTCTCCCTTATCGTCCGACTTTACGGTTTCTAGGGAAGTCATTCTTGAAACACTGTTTATATAATCGTTCAAGTTTTCTTTAACATCATCATTACCCCCATAAAGCGTTATGTTGGCATCTTTTAAATTATACTTCTTACTACTGCCCTTGATACTTTCCCAATTTACTTTCTCTTGTTTTCGAGTATCTATTTTGGTGGCAATCAGGGTATTTTCTTTGGGCAAGTTTGTTTCCGATTCTTTATATGACCACGTTATTCCTCCTTTTAATTCTATGGCCGATTGTAACCTTTGAGCCACTATATTGGCAGCAATCGCAGCTACATTTTGTGGGCTTGCAGCGGCTTTTCTGTTGATAACATCAATCGCTGTAATTTTATAAGTATATTTTTCGGTTGCTGTAAGCCCCGCAATTTGGCTTGCATAGTTTTTAGTAAAATCCTGAGCTATGGTAAGGTCTTTAACGGTTTTGCCTTTTGAGTCTGTGATATTTAAGGCATATTGCTGATGGTTTTCTTGGCCTTTCCAGTTGATGGTTAAGTATTTAAAATCAGAACCCCAACTAGCACTAAGGTTGCTAGGGGGCAGCATTGGGTTGGCATACAAAAAAGAATAAATTTCGCTAATACCATTGTTTGTAAACACACCCACTTTACTTTCTCTGCCTAATTTGGCTTTGGCCTGTACTCGCCAAGCATACGTATAGCCTTCTCTGAGGGGTGGGTATTTGGCACTATACAAAAAGGTGTTGGTGCCAAGGGTGGTTTTATAGAGCGGTGGTTGCGACAAAAATACATTTTGAATATTCCCACGGTTGGTAATGGGCAATTCGGTCAAAGTAAACTCGTACTCAACATCATTGATTTGGGTATGCCTTGGCGACCATTGAAACAATACGTTTTGAACAGGCAAAACGTTGGTTTCTTGAGCATTGATAGGTAGCACCAACACAGGCGGTTGGCTGTTTTCTATCCATACGGGCGGACTTGCTATTTTATCAGAAAGCCTAACTCTGGTTGTACCGTCATAAACCTCGAACGTAAATGTATAAAGCCCTGTTGGCAAAGCTCGGCTATAAAAACTTGGCGGAGTGTTTAACAAATTTGGAGCAAAATATTGGGCTATGATTGGCGTAGGTACAGTGGTTAGCACCCCAGGCAGTAAATTTAAGGACACTACCGATGCCCCTTCGTTAGACTGGATACTGATACCTGGCCCTTGGATATTCATTTTTAGATATACGCTCCGATTACCAAGGCTTAAATCTTGGAGTTGTAAACTAAGCCTAATCGGACTTTTTACAGGATTGGCAAAGTCTTCAAGAAAGCCAGGCGTGGGGCTATTAATGACAGAGATAACTCGAACGGGGTAATTGTTTTGGGCTTTTGTTAAATGATTAAAACAAAGCAAAGCCAAAACAATAGTATAAAATTGAGTGATAAACTTACGATTCATGTTTTTAGAAGTTATATTGATACCCCAAATTGATAGTATAGATAGTAGAAGGTAAGGCAAAGGCGTCGATGGCACCAACGGTGTTGCTGGTGTCTTGGTTGTTTAATAATAATACATTAAACAAGAGTTTAGATTTTTTAGAAAGTCCATAATTAAGATTTAGATTGGTGTTAAAAACAGAAGAACTACTAGGGTTTTGTGCTGAAGTGTTGATAGACCTTAGCCCATTGACACTGAGCGATGCCGAAAGTTTATCGCCAAAAAATGATTGTTGTACATTAAGTGTTGGGCCATGAAGTTTGATATTGTTCAAACCAATGGCATTCAGATTATAACTATATCCCACACTTAGGTTTCGTTTTTTTAGTGGCCAACCCATATTATAACTCAACTGGCTGCTATATACTTGGCTGGCTTGGCCTTGCCTTATTATCTGCCCTTGTTTGTTGGCTGCGTCCATGATGGCGCCATTTAACGAAACGCTTTGGGTAAGTTTTTCGGTTTGAGCAAAATTATACGATACATTAAGGGAGGTATTTCTATTGATTTGCGTAAAATTCAAGGTATCTATCGGTATCAGATTAGAGCCTCTGCGGCTTTCTTTGATGAGGTCTCGGATATAAGAATAGCCCTTGAAGGTAGAATAACTAAAATTAATATTAAGTTTTTCGTTGGGTGTAAAATTCAAGTTGGCAGCCACCACCAATCGGCTTTGGCCATTGGCCTTTGTTTCTAAAATATCTTGCTGACTACCTATATTTGCCGAAAGCGATATTTTGTTTCCCCATAGCCTTTGCGACACATTGACGGTATAACTGATGAGGTCGTCAGTAAAAAAATATCCCCCAAAAGTTGTGTAACCAGGGTCCACACGTTCATAACCCAAGCCAATAGTCGTTTTGGCATCAAACAGTGATTTTGAAAGTTTTGCTTTAATGGCTGTCAATGACCTCACAGGGCCATTACCTGCAAAAAATATACCTGCAATACCCGTTTGCTTGTCGGCATTGGCCAAATTATTGTTTTCGGCAATAAAACTATTGCTAAACTCTAGGTCTAATTGAGCAATTTTGGCAATATTTATGCCACCTTCAAGCCCCAAAACAATGTTTTTTGACGGCCTTAGCGAATTACGCTCTAAAATACTGGCTTCGATAGAATTTGGATTGTCGGCGGCATGAAGAAAATTAAAGCCAATTCTATAAGTACCTGGGTTATAAAGTACCTTTAGGCCATAACCCATTCGATTATAGGTAGAATCATTACTTTTTTTGATTAACCTACCAGCCATTGTGCTGATTTGCCATTTGTTGGGCATTAAATCAAACCCAACGCCATTGAACTGATGCCCATTGAGGGTATAAGGCGAAAACGTCATGGCCGACGTACCAAAATAACCAGTAGCCCATTTGTATTTTGGCGTAATAGAAAACTGGTTAAACGAAAATGGTTGGCTATAACTAAACTTACGGCTCGAATAATTAAGGTTAAGGGGTATGTCTATCAAACCCATTACATTAAAGTTGATGCTTCCGTTAATAAAATAACTATTGTTTTGTGTGGCCACTGGCACAAACGAATTGTATAAATTATTAAAATTAAGCCCGCCCGTTACCGTAAGTTTTTTGGCGTTTTTCAAGTTACCCAAATCAAATGACTGGGCATGAAGTGAATGAGAGGTTAGGACGATTGCCCACAAAGAGAAGACATATTTCAGCAACGTAAAAGTTTTAGCCATAATGGTTACTATTTGATATTGAACGTTATTCGCTTGAAGCTAAAGAAGCTATAATTGATGGTTTGAAAGAATAATGTTGGTAGGGTATTACCTGTAAATTAATAATAGTCGTACAGAGTTCATTAGTTTAGTGTTTAGTGTTTAGTGTAAAGTACTTGCTACTTCTTGGTATTATAGTCTTGAAAGGTTAATACCTACGTGAACAGCTTAGATAATACCGCCAACTGCACGAAAATTTTGTTTTTAACCTAACATTTGTCTTCTTTTTTTACTGAATTGATATAAGAAAATGGATCGAAATATTGCTTGAAAGACCTAATTATAAAACAGTGAATTATCTAAAGGCTAAAAAATTTTATGCTTGAATTAGCGTATCTAGTAAACTAACTGTTTTGGTATATACGTGTGAATTCGTTTCATTTAGACTAGTATATTTTTTTATAAACCCAGATTTACAACCTCTGCTTATTTGGACTTGGAAATTTAA
>JAYWHL010000124.1:0-12005 GCA_043777715.1 Cytophagaceae bacterium
AGTAGTTTTGGTAAATCCATCTCCGCTAGAAATTAGCTTGATAGATGCTACGGGCAGAAGACTAAACACTTGGCAATCAGCCGAAAGCAAGGCAATCCACCAACAAAAACTGGACATCAGTACCGTGAAAGACGGCATATATTTTATCTTGGTAGAAAGCCAAACAGAAAAAGGCATCAAGAAAATCGTGAAAGCTAGGGAGTAGGTTTTGATAAATTAGACAAATTAGATTTGACAACTTTTTAAAAGTTGTCAAATCTTTTTTTTTGTAAGAAATTAAACAAAAAATACCCCAAACGATTCGTATTAAAAAAATGCAATTAAAAAATAAGTAAGTGAAAATCATCGCTTTGAAAAACTTGATGATTATAAATTGAATAAATCAAAGGTGTCGTTATTGCAATTTATCAATTTGTTGAATTTGGTATCTAAAAAAAGTCGTTTTGTCGAAATAAAAATCTTAAAATCGAAGAAATACAATAAAAAATCAATTTACAAAAATTGCACTTTTTAAAGAAAATTCATTTTTGCCTCGAAATAACAAGACCGATGAATGAAAATGATAAATTTTAGACGATAAACCACTTTATCAAAAGAAAACAATAGAATATTTGGCCATTTACCAATATTTAAGAATATAACTGGGATATTCTACTTGTTTAGTAGATTATTCTATGGTTACTAACATTTGTTAAAAATTAATCATTGAGGTTTGACTTTTCTACGAAATATTATATAATTTATGCAAGAAAGCGTGATATAGCCATTTAAATATCTAATTTATTGGAGTATTTTTGTAGAAATTAATCATTAATAAACAAACCTTAACTAAAATGTACATGAAGAAAAATCTACTTCTTAGTTTACTGGGTATGATGATGTCTTTTGCAGCGATTGCACAAAGCACCAAAGTAACTGGTAAAGTAACTGCACAAGAAGATGGCACTGCGTTGCCCGGTGTAACGGTTCAAGTAAAGGGAACCATAAAGGGTTCTCAAACAAACGGAGAGGGTATCTTCAGTATTGATGCCCCCGCTGGTAGTACCTTGGTATTCAGTTTTGTGGGTATGAATAGCCAAGAAGTGAAAGTAGGTAACCAAACGGTTATCAACGTAACGATGACTGCCGATACCAAGTTGCTTTCGGAAGTTGTGGTAACGGCACAGGGGATTCAACGTGAAAAACGTGCCTTGGGTTATGCTGTAACAACGTTAGACAAAAAATTAATTGAAGACCGTCCACAAGCCGACGTTGGACGTGTACTACAAGGAAAAATTGCAGGTGTAAACGTAACTTCAACCTCTGGGGTTTCAGGAACGGGAACAAACATTACCATTCGTGGATACTCTTCAATCACGGGTTCGGTTCAGCCGCTTTTTGTGGTTGATGGTGTTCCTTTCAACTCAAGCACTAACACTCGTGGTGGTTTTACCTCGGGAGGACAAACGTCGTCAAGTCGTTTTCTTGACCTCGACCCTAACAACATCGAAAATCTTACGGTTTTGAAAGGCTTGGCCGCAACCGTAACGTATGGAGACCAAGGCCGTAACGGTGTAATTTTGGTTACAACTAAAAACGGTAGCAAGAAAGCTCGCAAAACAGAATACAATGTTACACAGTCGTTTTTTACAAACACTGCCCACTTGCCTGAGTATCAGAACTCTTATGTAGGTGGTTTTCAGCAAAACTTAGGTTATTTTTTCAGTAACTGGGGACCTTCTTTAGCAGAAGCTAGGGCGTATGGTTCACAGAGTGGGAACGTTGCCTTAACAAACCACCCTTATGCCTTTTTTAGTAACTTGGCAATCAGAGGTGCAATGGCCGACTACGTGGCTTCGGTAAGTCCATACAAAATGGAGATATTCCCTAACAACGTAAAAGATTTTTTCCGTACGGGTACAATCTCAAATACATCACTTAATATTTCGGGTGGTGGCGAAAAAGTTGGTTATAACATTTCGGCAGGATACAACAAAGAAGGGGGTTATATTCCAAACAACGACCTTACAAAATTGAATTTAGGTTTAGGCTTAAATGCCCAAATGAGCAAGAAATTGTCGGTTACAACCTCTATCAACTTTGCCAACACCGACCAATCATCTCCCCCTTTGAGTTCGGGTACGGGTAACAACGCCAACGACTTTCCTTCCGTATTGGCCAACGTAATGTACACACCTCGTCAGGTGGATTTAATGGGCTGGCCTTTTACAGACCCAACCACTGGTAACTCGGTGTATTTCCGTAGTGGAAACGACATTCCAAATCCAAGATGGGTATTAAACAACTACAAAACGACAGGTGTGGTTAATCGTATTTTTACGGCCACAAATTTCAATTACGAAATTGCTAAAGACCTCAACTTGATTTATAAAGTAGGTTTGGATACTTATGACGAAACACAAGAATTTTTGATAAACAAAGGGGGTGCTCAATTGCCAAATGGTTTGTATAACACCCTAAACATCAAAAATACGATTTGGGACAATAGTGCCATCTTGTCATATTCTAGGCCAATCACCGAAAGAGTAACCATTGCTGCCAAATTAGGTGGAAATATCCGTAATGATAGAACGGCTAGATATAATATCAATAGCCAAAACCAATTGGCTAGAAACTTGTTCGTTCACAACAATTTTATTGATAACGTAGCTACAAATGGTAAAATAGAACAAACTCGTATGGGGATTTTTGGTGAATTAACCACCGACATCAACAACTACTTGTTCTTGAATGCTGCCTTCCGTAACGACTGGACATCGACCGTAGAAAAAGAAAATCGTAGAATTATCTATCCTTCGTTTAGTGCCTCTTTTGTGCCAACAACGGCTTTCCCTTCGCTACAATCAAAAACTTTGAGTTTCTTGAAAGTAAGAATTGGATACGGAACATCGGCTGGTTTTCCAGACCCATACAGCACAAGAAATATCTTGAATCAAAGTGCTAGAGGTTGGTTGAACTCGGCAGGTACAGCTTTGCAAACACACTCGGTTGATAACTCGCTTGGTAATCCAAACCTAAAGCCTGAGCTTCACAAAGAAACAGAATTGGGTATCGAGGGTAAATTATTGAGTAACAAGGTTGGATTTGATTTGACGCTTTATCGTCGTAACACCTCAAACCTTATCACCAGTGCTCCATTAGATGCCTCTACGGGTTACACCTCAACCACTACCAACATCGGAGCTATTCGTAACGAAGGTATTGAGTTTAGTTTAAACGGAACGCCCGTATCTTTGAGCAATGGATTCTCGTGGGACGTAGCTGGAACTTTCTCTCGTAACATACCTAAGGTAATTGACTTGGGAGGAACAATCCAAGAAGTTCAGATAGCAGGTTTTGGTTCGGCACTTGGTAACTACGCCATCGTTGGACAGCCATTTAACATTATCAAAGGAACAGGATATCGTCGTAACGATTCTGGTCAATTGCTAGTAGATGGTGGTGGATACTTACAAAGCACAACTTCGCCAGTGGTACTTGGTGACCCTAACCCTGCTTTCAATACGAGTTTGATTAATACTTTCAACTACAAAGGACTTTCGCTAAACGTAATGGTGTCGTACCGTCATGGTGGAGCATTGTATTCTTCAACTGCGGGTGCATTGTTGGGTCGTGGTCTTACGGTTGAGTCGGGAGCGGAGACTGGATATGATAGAGCCCAAACGTTTATCTTCCCAGGTGTAAAAGCTGATGGCCAACCAAACGATATTCAAATCACTGGTTCGGACGTAAACTTTAACAACGTTTTCTTCTTTGGAGACGAAGGCCGTATTTTTGATGGCTCAACCGTTCGTTTGCAAGAAGTAGCCCTAACTTATGCTTTGCCTAAGAAATTGTTCGGCTCTTCGGTTTTCAAAGGAGCTTCTATTTCTTTCTCAGGTAACAACTTATGGTACAAAGCACTGAACGTGCCAAAAGGCGTAAACCTAGATACTGACAATTTAGGTCTTGGTGTGGGTAACGGTCTTGGATTTGAGTTCTTAACAGGCCCAAGTTCAAGAAGATTAGGCGGAACATTAAAGCTAACTTTCTAAGCCTTAAAACCACTTAACAATTCAGTATAAAATCATTATAATCAATTTAATCAGAATAAAAGATGATAAAGAAACTTAAAATATTCTTATTGGCTTTATGTGCGGTTTTGGCGAGTTCTTGCGAGTTAGATTTACTAGATAATCCTAATGCAGTAACCACCAACAACACCGACATAAATTTCTTACTTAACCAAATTCAAGTAAGTTTTGCTGGCCACTTCAATCAGTTTAGCGACCCTGATATGCGTTTAACTCGTATGCTAAACGCTGGTGCGGCCATTTATGACAACGCCGTAACACCAGGAGGACTAGACAGAAACTGGGACACCGCTTATGCAAATATCCTAAACGACGTGAAAACGTTGATTCCTTTGGCCGAAAAATCAGAACTATTCGTTCATGCTGGCGTTGCCCGTACGATTAGAGCAGCCGTTTTGGCAAACCTCGTGGACCACTTTGGAGACGTGCCTTTCGCAGAGGCACTAGACCCAGCTAACTTTAACCCAAAGGCACAAGACGGAGCTTCTATTTATACAGCAGCCATCAAAGACCTTGACGACGCAGCAGCAAATTTTGTGGCAAAGTCAAAGTCTAATCTGACTAGCGATTTGTATTACGGAGCAAATGCCGACAGATGGCTTAGGGCTGCGAATAGCCTTAAATTGAAACTGTTATTAAATCGCCGATTGGTTGATGCCGCTGGTTCTACGGCAGGTATTAATGCCCTTATCGCTGGTGGAAAATTAATTACCACCAATGCAGAAAACTTTGCTTTCAGATACGGTACGAACCTTACCAACCCCGACACTCGTCACCCAAGATACCAAGGACAGTACCTTCCTGCGGGTGGTGGCGACTACCAGTCGAATGCCTATATGGGAATGATGTACGACAAAGCCGACCCACGTATCCGTATGTATTTCTATCGCCAAACGATTACTAATACTAAAGATGTAAATCAGTTGCGTTGTATTAACAACTCAAAGCCAAATCAGTATTCTGTTTCCGATTACTTTTGTGTACCAACACCTGTTGGTTACTGGGGTCGTGACCACCTAAGCAACGAAGGTATTCCACCAGATGGATTGTTGCGTACGGCATGGGGACTTTATCCTGCTGGCGGTTTGTACGACAACGATGCAGGTAGAGGCGTTTCGCTAGGTGCTGGAGCTGGTGGTGCGGGTTTGCACCCAATCATCATGCAGTCGTTTGTTGATTTTATGTTGGCCGAATCAGCCCTAACGCTTAAAACAACAGGCTCAGCAAAAGCATTATTAGAGTCGGGTATTCGTAAATCAATGGCCGATGTAAGGGCATTGGCTTTGGGAACATCAGAAGGTGGAAAAGTAACAACTTTTGAAGCCGACAAAAAAATTGTTTGGGCCGACGAAGTAAACAAATACGTAACAGCAAGATTGGCAGACTACGACAAAGCAATCACAGATGCTGAAAGACTAAATATCATAGCCAACGAATATTGGTTTGCCTCGTATGGTAATGGTATCGAAGCCTACAATTTGTATCGCCGTACAGGAATGCCTCGTAATATGCAACCAGCCTTGGAAGCTAACCCAGGGGCGTTTGTAAAGTCGTTTTTCTATCCAACGGCTTATGTGGCTCGTAACGCCAATGCAAAACAAAAAGCAAACGTTTCGCTACCTGTTTTCTGGGATAATGGCTCGGCAGGTACATTAAAGTAATCATTTTGATATTTATTTAATTAAAAACTTGAAAATATTATGAAGAAATACATAAAAGAAAGTTTGACTGTTTTGTTTTTAGGGGCAGCATTAACCGCCTGCGAAACCCAAATGGTAACTCCAATTGATTTGACCTCATTGGAGCAAGGAGGTTACGTCCGCACGGTTTCGCCATTATCGGGTACTAGCCCAGTAAGAGATTTCAATGTAAGTAAAGCCAATATGGGCGGTACTAAAATGGAAATTCTTGCCGAAGCCATTACGCCAAACAGCGGTGCTTTGCTTGCTTCTTATGATTTGGCAGTAAAATTTGTGGATTTGACCCCCGCAAATGGCACTAAATCAACCACCAACGAAGCACTAAAGAGCTTTCCTGCATCGGCCTTCGTGAAAGATGCTACAACGGGATACCCAAGATTGACAATTGCCGTTACAGGGGCAGAAGCCTTGGCCGCAACCAAAGTAGCCGCCGCCGACGTTTCGGTTGGTGACCGATTTGAAGTTACAGGAACAATAAAACTAACCAACGGTAAATCGTTTTCGGTTACGAACACTGGGACAAATATCTTGACTGGAGATTTTTACGCTTCCTCGTTTCTCTATCGTTTGAACGTGGTTTTGTAAGGTAACCAACTCATAAAAAAGAGGGTACTTCGTAACGGAGTACCCTCTTTTTGTTTTGAGGTATTTTGAAATATAATTTCATGAATTGTTCGATAGCACCAAATCATTAGGTGCAGTAATTCGTTCTTATGAAAGGCCATACTGTGATGAATTGAGAAATAGCGGCTATGATTTTAAACCACAAGGCACGAGGCAATAATAACCTAGTTTTTCGTAAATTTACAATCTGTTCAATGAAAAAATAATACAAAAAACACAAGCCCTACCAAGGCCATAACACTGAATCAATGAATTTTATGACTTCCTTTTTTTGAATGGATAGAATATCAAATTCAGGGCTTGAAATCGTTTTGAAAACTTCTGTATAATTAATCCATTCATTATTAGTTGATTACCAATTTTAGTAACTTGAATAAGTATTCCATAGAGTATCAATAAAACTCCCAAATTTCATAAAAATGAAGAAATTTTTAATATTTATTGTTTTAGGTTGTCCATTATTTACAACTGTTTCCTTTTCACAAAAACAAAATTTTGGAAATGAATGGGTAAATACTTCACAAACGTATTTCAAAATTCCCATTGCCGAACGAGGTATTTATCGGATTACTGGAGCCCAATTAACCAAGGCTGGTGTTCCTAGTTCAGTAGATCCTACTACTTTACAGCTTTTTCATAGAGGGAAAGAGCAATCTATTTTTATTGAAGGTGAGGCCGATTTGAAACTTGACGATACAGATTTTTTAGAATTTTATGGAATCAAAAATGATGGCACACAAGATTCAGTTTTTTATTTTAATTCCAAAAAACCAATTAACCCTTACTTTAACCTTTATTCAGATTCTACTGCTTATTTTCTAACATGGAAACTTGATAAAAGTAAGGGTAAACGAATGGCTGTGGTACAAGAAAATAATAGTCAAAGCCTTAAACCAGAGCCTTTTCATCTTGAAGAAAGAATACAACAATTTTTGGGAGATTACTCTCCTGGTAATAGTTTTCCAATAGGTTTTTTTAATTGGAATAATGTTTTTTATACACATTACGATGATTCAGAAGGTTGGTCAAGTGGCCAATATGGCTCTACGGTCATGTTTAAAAGTATAAATACATTAGATTATTTGGTAAGGACTGGCCCTAAGCCACTTGTAGAGTACTTTTTGTTAGGTCGTTCGCCAGCTCAACATTCAGTCAATTTTTATGCAGGAAACATTGATAATCCACGTTTTCTATCCACAAAGGAATTTCTTTATTATGACCCTTTAAAGGTTAATCTCAATTTCGAGATGTCTGATATAGCATTAGACAACAAAGTTACATTGGGTAGTATGTCCAAAGAAGCTAATGATACCTATTCATACACATATACTAAAATGATATTTCCTCAAGAATGGCGTATGGACGGCCTTCGGGAAAAACAATTTATTTTACCAAAGGGGACGGGGAATAAAGCGTACATAGAAGTCAAAAATGTATCAGCTAATACCTTACTCTATGACATTACTGATAGGAATACGGCAGTTAGAATTTTACCTTCTCAACAAGGAAACGTTCTTTCGGCAACTTTGAATAGATTAGAAACAAATCAAAACATTTATGCTTCGAGTCAATTTAAGGCTATTCCTCAAATCCGTAAAGTTGTAATGCGTGATGTCAATGTTCAAAAAACTAATTATTTGATAATTAGCCATAAAAAATTAATGTCATCTCCTTCTGGAACAAATCCAGTTCGTGATTATGCTACTTATCGAGCATCGGCTGCTGGTGGAGGTTATGATACTTTAATTGTTACGATGGAAGAAATTAATAATCTATTTAATTATGGAGAGTTTAGTCCAGTGGCAGTTCGTTCGTTTGCTAATTACATGGTTACAAAAGGGAAAGCTCAATTTCTATTTCTAATTGGCACTGGCTGGTGGTCGCATAGGGTTAGGTATGCTCCCAATCGTTATGACATTGATATGATTCCAATTTCTGGTTGGCCTGGAGCAGACATTCCCCTAGTAACTGGCCTAAATAATGATTCTATGTATGATATTTCTCTACCAATTGGGCGACTTTCAACAGATTCTCCTCAAACGGTACTAAACTATCTCAATAAGGTAAAAGAACATGAATCAAGTACGGGGAATGGGATTTGGAGAAAAAATATATTACACCTGAGCGGTGGTAAGAATATAGGGGAATTGATTATTTTCAAAGAAATTGTAAACGATTTTCAAAAAATTGGCGAGAATAGTCCAACAATAGCTGTCAAAACTACTACGCTTACCAAAAAAACTGATGAACCAGTTGAATTTATCAATGTTACTGATTTTGTTAATAAAGGTGTTGGGGTTATCAACTTCTTTGGGCATTCAGGAGGTTCAAGTAGTGATATTGATATTGGTTTTGTTAGCAACGAACAATTAGGCTACAACAATAAAGGAAAATACCCTTTGGTTATTATCAATGGTTGTGGGGCAGGAAATGTTTTTGTTGGAGAAAAACTCTTTAGTTCAGATTGGCTTAATACGCCCGAAAAAGGGGCAATTCTTTTTTTAGCACATACCTATGGCGGTTATGTTTTTCCTTTAAAGGATTATACATCAACGCTATACAAATATATGTTTTCTGATAGTATATACTCGACAAAACCCTTTGGAGTGATTCAGCAAAGAACTGTAAAAGAATATCTTAGCAAAAATCCTACTTTTTTTGAAATTGCCCATGCTCAACAAATTCTACTCCAAGGCGACCCAGCCGTGGCATTATACCCTGCCACAAAGCCAGATTATGCCATTGATAAATCGAGTTTGCTCCTAAAATCTTATAACAACACTCCCGTAACTGCCGCCAGCGATTCGTTTAGGCTTGGCGTTATTGTTAGTAATTTGGGCAGACTTAACAAACAAAAACTAAGCCTGAGTGTGAGCCGAACTTTGGGCGATGGCACAAAAATAAGCTATCCAAAGGCTTTTTATAATGCTGTTAGTTATCAAGATACGCTGTATTTTACCCTTAAAAATGCAGGATTAAATGGCGGAGGAAATAATAATTTTGAAGTAACGATAGATGCCGAAAACGCCATCAGCGAAATTACCAAAACCAATAACGCCACGGCCTTGAACATCAGCATTGCGGGGGCGGCGGCAACGGTGCTTTTTCCGATAGATTATGGCGTAATCAATACCCAAGAAAACGCTCGGCCAACTGTTAATATTTTGGCACAAGCTACACCGCTTTATGCTGGCGAAAAACATAATTATCAGATAGAACTAGACACCACAGCAACGTTTTTGAGTGGTTTCAAGCAAAGCATTACCCAAAGTTCTTCGTTTTTGATTGCCGCCAAGCTAAATCTATTAGCCAAAGATTCTACGGTTTATTTTTGGAGAATTAAAGATGCCGATAAACCCGAATCGTCTAACAATCAATGGGTTAATGCTTCGTTTACCTTCATCAAAAACACGGCAGAGGGTTGGTCGCAGGGCAAAAGCCCACAGTTTACGAAAGTATATCTTGATAAATTGCAAGCCAATTTTGATAAAAACCCCACTTGGGATTTTAAGAAAGCTACCGTAAAACTAAACGTAAAGGTTTTGGGTGGCGGCATTGCCAACGGATATTTACAAACCTTTGTATCGCTCAACGATATTATAACCGTAACCACGGGCAACTGTGGCAATAATTTGTTACAGGCCGTGGCTTTTGAGCGAGGTACATTGCGGCCATATTCGGCTTTTCCTGATTTGCTTTGTGGTACGCCGCCTTTTTCGACCAACAAACTCTTAGATTTTGATATACTTTATAGGGATTTGCTAGACCGCTACATCAGTGCCATTCCGAAAGGTGACTACGTGATGATGTTCAGTGCAGGCAACATTAGTTTTGATAAATGGACAAAAGCCCAAAGGCAAAAAATGGCCGAAATCGGAGCAGATACTTCCCAGTTGCTCAAATTAGGGGCGGGTTCTCCATTTTTGATTTTAGGCCAAAAAGGGGCAGGAAAGGCCATCATTACGCTATTGCCCGACACCAAAACGGCTGCCAATTTACAAAGTTTAGAGCTAAAAGATTATCTACTAACCGACCGCCTCAACGAAGGTTCGGTTACGTCTAGTTTGATTGGCCCAGCCAGCGAATGGGGGAGTTTTTCGAGCCAAGTTGTTCAGAATCAGGCCAGTCAGCAAAACGCCTTTGATGTAATTGGCATAGATACCAAAGGCAATGAAAGTATTTTGATTCGGGATTTGAGAACACAAAAAGCCCTGTTACAAAATCTTGATGCCAAGCAGTTTCCGTTTTTGAAATTGAGATGGAACACCAGCAATTCGGCCTTTGGCAATCCTGCCCAACTGGACCGATGGACGGTTAGTTACAAGGGCGTGCCAGAGGGTTTGATAAACCTAAGCAGCAGTAAAAAAGATTATGCCAATATTATAAAAGCCGAGGGCGAAAACTTTGGATTAAATTTTTCGTTCAAAAACATTTCGACCAAAAATTTTACGGATTCAATCCAAATAAAACAAGAGTTTTTTAATGGAAATACCCGTAAAAAAACGACTAATATCCTTAGAACCAAACGGTTGATAGTTGGCGATAGTGTTGTGGTGAGTGTACCCGTCAATACTTTTGGCCTTGCGGGCGACAATTTGCTAACTTTGTTTTTTAATCCTTTTTTACAACAAGAACAGTATTTTACGAACAATACCATCGAAGTACCTTTTGGGGTAATTCCTGATAAAATAAATCCGATTTTGGAAGTTGCCTTTGACGGACGGCAGATTCAGAACAACGAAACGGTTTCACCTAATCCGTTGATTACCATAAGATTAACAGACGAAAACAAATACTTGATTCGTAAAGACACCCTAGGGCTAGACCTGTTTTTTCAGAAATCGTGTGAGGGTTGCAAACTTGAAAGATTGAGTTTTAAGAATCCGAATCTAAAATGGAGAACTACGGCCAGCAATGAATTTTTTGTGGAATATTCGCCCAAAAATTTGCCCAATGGCAATACCTATAAACTACAAGTACAAGGCCGAGATTTGACTGGAAATTTGGCAGGAATGCAACCTTACAGTATCGGGTTTAAAGTAAAAAATGAACAAGAAATTGAAGATTTTGCTGCTTATCCAAATCCACTTACGGCTTATGGTAAGTTTGTTGTCAAATTATCGGGGGCAGATATTCCTGATGATTTTAGTATTAAAGTTTATAACCAAGCGGGCCTTCAAGTTCGAGAATTTAACCCCCAAAATTCGCCATTAAGAATTGGTACAAACGAAATCCTTTGGGACGGAAATTCTGATAATGGCCTGTCGTTGCCCAATGGTTTGTATGTTTATAAACTTACGCTCAAACGCCAAGGCCAAGACGTACCACTCAATCAAGCCAACGAACAAAAAACAGGAAAAATTCTGATTTTCAGGTAGGGTTTTTTCCCGTGGTCTGTGGCTCACAGACCACCCATGCGAAAGCAATATTCGGACTTTTTTTTTCCCGTGGTCTGTGGCTTTTTTTTCGTGGTCTGTGGCTCACAGACCACTCTAGGTTGTTACAAATTACTTTCGCCTCACCCCCTGCCCCCTCTCCAAAAGAGAGGGGAACTTAAAAGGTCTTTAAGTAATTGATTTTAAGTGCTTTAAAATCTGTGTAGATACCG
>JAYWHL010000125.1:0-4221 GCA_043777715.1 Cytophagaceae bacterium
GGGGCTTTTAACATCAGCGAGGGCGAATTGGCCAGCAAACCCGTTTATTCTTTTGATGTGTCGCCTGTGATAGAAACCCTTGGTGGTGGTTATATGTACGAGACAATCATTGGGCTTTTTAGTGAAAACACCAAGCAAACGCCCGCAAAGTTTAATACCAGTTTGGTAAATGCTACTAATTGGCGTGTTGAGAGAAGTACCCTAAAGCCTTTTATGGACACCAAAGGTACGCTTACGCTTAGTAAGGCCGCAGCCACACCCACAGGCACGATAGATAATGTGTATTATAACATTGGTAATCAAGTATATAGAATACGGGTAATTATTATCCACGAGCCAACTCAAAAAACAAGCAAGGGGCTTCCCGAAGGATATTTCAAATCTAAAATAAATACCTACTTGAGAGAATGCGACCTCCCTGCCTGTGTAAATTGTAGCCTACCCCTTGGCCCAAGTAGCCAGTCGGTAAAAACCAACAACGTAACCCTAGACGGCGACGATGGCAAAGGGCCTCCAGTAATGTTGGTTGTTGGCAACGGTTGAGAAAAAGAGAAGGTGGGAAGTATTTTATCAATAATTCAAATCGTTAGAACCTTTGAAAAAACATTTTGGGATTATTTGTCAATGAGTATTCTCATTATTTTTATGTTCTTTTTATTGTGGCAATATCTATAAAAATATTCAAAGCGATAAAAGCCTTTAGGAAGTCCCACCTAAATCCTCCCCAGTAAGGAGGACTTACAAACTGCATATTATCAGGCATTTATAAAAAAGGATAACAGAGATTATTTTGTCTGGATTACTCGGTAATGAAGCACAAGAAAAAATTATAACAATATCAAAAGAGTTTAGTAAATCGTCAATAAATTAATACAAAACCATTGGCTAACTTTAGGTTAGTCAATGGTTTATTTTGCAAGAGCATAGTTTACTTTTGCATTTCAATTTAAACTGTAATGATAAAATTTGTATTCGTTTCTTTTGTTATTTGGACAATCCCCCACCTCAGCAATGCTCAAAATCCAGATTCGCTACTGGCACAGGGTAAGGCACTTTATTCTAAAAATCAGATAGATACCGTAACGGTGTTTAGGTTATACAAATCGGCACAGGACAAGTATTTAGCTCAAAAAAAATATGATGGGTACGTACAGTCCACCATGTGTATTGGAGCGGTTTATGACAACGAGGGAATAGATTATCAACGGGCAATTAGAGAATATAGGCGTGGTGAAAAATATTTTGGCCGTATTTCCTTGCCTACGCACTTTAATGCCAATTTGATGTTGGCGGGGGCATTGCAGCGAGCCGAAAAATTGGCCGAAAGCGAGCAGTATTTTCTAAAAAATGAGGATTTATTGAGCAAAAACAAAGGACTGATTTCAAGACTAGACCCCCAGTTTTTATTTGCTTTTTATGGCCGATACGGTAAATTGGCCGAAGTACTGGGCGACTACCAACGGGCATTAATCCTTTATGAAAAAATGCTTTGCCTTTCCGAAAACCCAGCCTTAAACGAAATGCTGAACTACGGCCTTACCTACAAGGCCAATCTTCATACTGCCCGAGGGGAATATGCCAAAGCCGTTGAATTGTTTGAAAGAGCAAAACCCATTTCTTTTTACACCATCGACCTCTCCGAAATTTATGCCTATAAAGCCAACTGTTATCTCAAAATGAAACAATTGGACAAGGCCGAATCCGAAATTAATAAGGCTTTTGAATTATTCCGAAAATCAAAACAAAACAACCAAGAGGTTATCAACAAAAGTTATGAAAAAAACCTTTACCTGATTTTTGCCAAATTACAAAAAGCATTAAACAAACCCCAACAAGCCAAAGAGGCATTTTTGAAAGTTTTGGCATTGGGACAATACAAAAACACAGCGTTGTCGGCCGAGGCATTTCTTGGATTGGGGGAACTTTCCGAAAACAAATCGAAACAAGAAGCCAAAAACTATTATCAAAAAGCAATAGAAGCCGTTTGGTTGAATGCTAAGAAAGAAAATTTTAGGGATATTCTTTCTTCAAAGGAGTGTTTTGTGGCACTTCGGCACAAAGCGAACGCAGAAGACGGTACGCAAGCCATAAAAACCTTCCGTTTGGCCATCAAATTAGCCGAAAAAATACGAATTGGCTATGAATCAGCCGATGCCAAATTGTTTTTTTCAGAAGAAATCCGTCCAATTTATGCCGAAGCCCTAGAAGCCGTTTGGAAGTATTCGGCCCAAAAAGAAAAAGATGCGTTTGAGTTTATCGAAAAAAGCAAGGAGTCGGTATTGGCTGATGCCCTTCGTGAAAACGAAATTAGGCCAAAAACCATTGATGCCGCCAAAATTTTAGAAGAACAAAGCCTTCGTCGTCAAATCACCCAAAATCGGCTTTTACTCTCCCAAGAACCAAGCGACAGTTTGGCCAAGGTTAATTTGCTAAATGCCGAAATGTCTCAAATACGCCTTATCAAGTCTTTTGAAGAGCATAATCAAGCCTATTTTCGATTAAAATACCAAAGTGCCGTAATGCCCCTTGCGGCTTTTCAGCAAGCCCTCGACCCTCAAACACTCTGGGTTTCGTATCTTGAAGGTAAAGATTTTTTGTATGTTTTGGCCATCGGCAATAGCCAACAAAAGTTCTGTGAAATTGCCAAAACGCAACTGTTTGAAACACACCTCCAGCAATTATTATTGGCCGTAAACACCCGCCCAGGCATGAAAATTTATCAAGGAACGGCCTCTTCTAAGTATGTTTATCAACATTTAATTAGTCCGATAGCCTCCCTTTTTTCGTCTAAAACCCGATTGGTTTTTTCTAAAGACGGCCTGTTACATTACTTGCCCTTTGATGTTCTTGAAAAAGAGGGAACCAAAGATTTTCTTATCAAAAAATATGCCGTCAGCTATGCCCACACGGCCACGATGCTCTTAGAAAAAACAAGTGCTAACCCCAAGGCTTCCAACATCTTAGCCTTTGCTCCTTTCACAAAAGAAGTACCTGAAACCACTTCTAATGATAGTAGCCTAAACTTTTTGCCCGCCTCAGAAATTGAGGTAAACACCATCGGAGGGCGTATTTACACAGGAAATTTGGCAACCAAAAACCAATTTTTAGAGCAGTATCGTTCGCATGGTATCCTACATTTTGCCACTCATGCCCAGATAGACGACCAAAATCCCGACCGTTCTTTTATCGCTTTTTATCCCGATAGTACCCATTTTCGCCTCTATACCAACGAGTTATATGATTTATCACTCCAAAACTCTCGTTTGGTGGTGTTGAGTGCTTGCCAGTCGGGCAAAGGCCGTTTGGCCAAAGGCGAGGGCTTGCTGTCCTTGGCAAGGGCTTTTTTGTATGCAGGCTGCCCGTCGGTGGTGGCATCGCTCTGGAACGCCAACGACCGCAGCACGGCTTATATTTCGACTCGTTTTCACGAAAATCTTCAAAAACATCAAAGTTTGGATTTGGCCTTACAAAATGCAAAACTCAACTATTTTTCGTCTGAAATTGGCCAAGAACTCGACCACCCCTACTACTGGTCTCATTTGGTTCTTATTGGCTATCGTGAGGGATTTGAGGCAGGCTACACAGCCTATTTGCTTGCTTTAGGCTTAGTAATTATTTTTGTACTGTGTGTTTTGTATTGGAAAAAACTATCAGAACTTGATAGCCAAACAAATGATGACGAATACCCAGACCTCTAAAAATCTTGAATCTTACTTTTTTATAGCTTTACCCAAAGGCTTTTTCTTGAATCTACAAAATAGATTTTCAGATGCGTCCTATCCCAAAACGAAGATTGGTTTCTTTAAAAAAGCGTTTTGGTTTTTAATTTCCATTTTTCCAGTAGCGTAGGCTCAAAACTTCTGGGCTTGCTTTCAAAATCTTCAACAATTGCTTTACTTTTTTGGCTTTGTCCTGCCGAATAACTCGCCAAAGCCATAAGCCACAGGGCTTTGTCTCTATAATTAGGTCTAATGCTGGCGTCTTCAGCAATTTGTTTGAGCAAAGGCAAGGCGGCTTGGCCTTCTCCCAACGATAATAACGTTTGGGCTTGGGTAAAAGTCTGTACCTGCTGCTTGCCCTTGGGGTCCAAGCCCGTCATAAGTCCCCGCTCTGCGGCAATAAACTCGGTAGAGGGCATATTCATCGGCGACAAGCCTAGATAAACCACAAAGCCTACCGAGGCAGCCACCGCCGTTGCTGCAACTCGCCAAAGCGGAATTA
>JAYWHL010000126.1:0-4214 GCA_043777715.1 Cytophagaceae bacterium
AGGATTGAAAATCTTTGAAAAAGCAAAGATAATGTTCAGTTTGGAGTCAAATTTTGCAATAAAATTTCAGAATGTCAATCACTTATTTGTGTGATAGGGATTTCAAGTCTTACTTCTGTTCCTTGATTTTTATGGGATAAAATCTCTAGTTTTCCCTTGATTTTAGTAGCACGTTTTTTCATATTTCCAATGCCGTTTCCTTCTTTGTTAGTAATAATACCTTTGCCATTGTCTTTGATACTCAATAAAAGTAAATGATTGTGGCGTTTGAGGGTAATCACTACTTGACTACATTGGGCGTATTTTATCAGATTATTGGCGGCTTCTTTGGCAATCAAAATGATATTTCGGCGTAATTCCATCGAGAGTTTCAAATGCCCGAGGGTATCGTCTATCTCAAAAACAGAATCTATACCCGATGCCTCAAAAACCTCTCTTCCTATCCTTACGATACGTTCGCCCAATTGCCCAACGGTATCTTTGTCGGGGTGCAAACTCCAAATAATTTCTTCGAGTTTGTTTTGTAGTGATAAAGAATCCTCCAAAATGGTATCTAAATAATGTTGGCTTTTAAGGTCGTTGGGAAGTCGCCTTTTGAGTAGGGTACTCAAGATAGAAATACTACTAAGTGTAGCCCCAACGTCGTCGTGAAGGTCGGCAGAGATTTCTGTTCTTATCTTCTCTAACTGGAGAATTTGATATATTCGATAGCGATAAATAAGATAAAAAATCAGTATTAATACACTAACAATCAGCAATTTAAACCAAATCGTTTCAAAAAAATAGGGCTTTACCTCAAAAGCAATATTTAACGATTTAGGATTCCAAACTCCTCGACTATTCCCCACGGCTATTTCTAGGGCATAATCGTCGGGGGCCAAACCCACCAACACCAATTTATTACGTTGAGCATTCTGAATCCATTTTGTATCGCCTTTCTTGAACCGATACCTAAAAATACTCGTTGGATTGATTTCAAAATTTAAAGTTGAATACGAAATTTCGATAGAATTTTCGCTTCGTTCTAATAAAATTGGCTTTTCTGAAACTTTTAACTCCCTGCCAGCCAGCACTTTAATCCCCGTAAGAAAAATATCAGGAAGGGCTTGTTTTCTGATTTTTTGAATATCAATTACCGCAATTGCATTTTTTTGTCCTACCAATATTTCGTTTTGAGACGATAGCAGCAACTCATAAGAAGTGTTATTTTCTTTAAGACCGTCTTTTTCATTGAATTTAATAGGGGCTAAACCTAGTTTTTGAAAACAGTAAAGTCCATCTTTTGTACCCGTCCATAAAAAATTTTGTTTATCAACTACAATTTTGAAAAAATCGTGATTATCAAAATTTTCGTTATCTGTACTCAAGTCATGCTTCTCAACAATCTTTCCTCTCCTATCAAAAACATTTATGCCTCCGCTTCCTGCTGCAAATAGATAATTTTGATGAAAAATCGCATCAATAAAATAATCTCCGATAAAATTATTATGATTATTTAAGGCCGAAGTAAGCTGAAATTTTTGCTTGGTTTCGTCATAAAAACATACACCAAAATCGGTTGGAAACCATGCAATTAACCAAACTTTACCTTGATTGTCGGCAACTATTTCTTTAAAATAATTGGCCGTCCAAAAATCTTTCATGGGTATTTCTTGCCATAATTTTTGAGGCTGTAATGCTGGGTAATTCAACACAACAATCGCTTGGCTCAAAGTCAATATCCACAAGCGTTGGTGGGCATCAAAACCGATTGAAGAAATATTTGAACTCTTTAGAACTGGAATCTTATCAATCGTTTTTTTATTTTTTTTCTTCTGTAAAATCCCTTGCGTTGTGGCCAAGAGTAGGTCTCCGTTGGCGGCCAAAACCATTTTGTTAATGTTAGCATTGAAGGGGTTTTCGATACACTCAAAAATGTTTTTGAGCTTATCCCAATCCAGTAACTCGCCATTTGACCAACCCAAATAAAAATGATTAGGGCGATATTCTACAATTGAATTTAAGAAAGCTTTGTTTTCAAAAAAATCATCTGGTAATTCAACCACCGTAATGGGTTTTGGATTTGCTTGTGCTTTGATGAGGCCAATATTAGAGGCTATCCAAAAGCAATTTAGTGTTGGGTCTTTGATGATATTGCCAAATTCTGGTTCAAGGCTGTTATAACAATCTATTTTTTGAGGTAGATGACTAGCGAGGTCATACTCAAATAATTGATGCTGGCAAGAAATCAGTAATTTCTGATTGTTTTTGTTAATACCTAAATCAATAATTTCACGAATTTCTTGATGTAAATCGGCTTTTAATTCTATTGTATTAGCTTGGCTATCAAATAGATAAACCTTACCAAAGTTCGTACCAAGCAAAAATTTATGAGGAGAAATCTGGTGTATTTTCAAAAAATCTTGTTGCGAATCAATCCGAATATTCAAGATAGGTTTTTGCTGTTTTTCATCAAAAGCAAAAATTTGATTTCCCGCCAAAATCCAAAGTTGATGGCTTGAATCCTCATAAAAACTGATGAGAGCCACATTTGTATTTACACCCTCAAAAAGTTTGTAGTTTTTCCATTTTTGTGGACTGATGTATTGTTTGGCATTATAAAAATCAGAAGCCCAAATTCTATTTTTTGAGTCTAAAAAGGGATTTGCAAAATGATCATTATTGGCTTCGCTATCATTCCAATTTGGAGCATCTAAATCCCTTGTTATCAAGGTTTTGTGATTAATTTTTTTAAGCCCTTGATTATCTTGCTCAAACAAAATACATTCCGAATTGATATAAAAATTCTTGATATTTCCTGGTTTGGTTATCAAACTAAAGTCGTAGCCGTCATAACGAAACAAGCCTTTGCTGGTAGCCAAACACAAGTAATGATGGGCATCAATCCCTACTTGATTTAGTTCACGGGTGGGTATTCCCTTTTGATAACCCACTAATTCAAAAGTAAAAGGATTAGTTTGAGCGTTTGCAAATGAGAAAAAACCAAACCATAGAAAGAAAATATTTTTTAGCACATTTTTAAATTTGATAATCAAAGAAAAGACTCCAGTATTCAACCACCTTAAATCTTTTAACCCTTGCTGAGTGCTGGGACAATTTTACAAAATATAGCATAACACAGAGATTTGTACGAGAATATTGCTTTCGCAAAGGTGGTTGGTGAGCCACCAACCACGGAAAAAAAATATAGCATAATACTGAGATTTGTCTAAAAATATTGCTTTCGCAAAGGTGGTTGGTGAGCCACCAACCACGGAAAAAAAATATAGCATAACACAGAGATTTATCTAAAAATATTGCCTTCGCAAAGGTGGTCGGTGAGCCATCAACCATGGAAAAAAAATGAAGCAAAATACTGAGATTTATCTAAAAAATATTGCTTTCGCAAAGGTGGTTGGTGAGCCACCAACCACGGAAAAAAAATATAGTATAACACAGAGATTTGTCTAAAAATATTGCTTTCGCAAAGGTGGTTGGTGAGCCACCAACCACGGAAAAAGGAGTTAGGTGTAACGTAATTCCCCCAAATTCTAAGGACTGCAATTCGGTAGAATTGCTGTACATTTTATAAAATTATCTATCTTCAACCCTCAAACCCTTAACCTTCAAACCCTTAACCCTTTCAACCCTCCCAAAAATTACTGCATTAATTCGGTCAATATTTTTTGGGCAGCAATCGAAATGATTGTCCCTGGCCCAAAGATTCCCTTCACACCAGCATCAATCAAAAACTGATAGTCTTGGGCGGGAATTACGCCCCCAGCAATGACCATGATGTCCTCTCGGCCAAGGCGTTTGAGTTCGTTTATTAAATCGGGGACTAGGGTTTTATGACCTGCCGCCAACGACGACGCCCCTACGATATGCACATCGTTTTCGGCAGCTTGCATGGCCACCTCCTCTGGTGTTTGAAAAAGCGGCCCCATGTCCACATCAAAGCCCAAGTCGGCAAAGCTCGTTGCAATAATTTTTGCCCCACGGTCGTGGCCATCTTGCCCCATTTTGGCAACCATAATGCGGGGGCGTCGGCCTTCTTGTTTGGCAAACTGATTGGCCATTTCTTGAGCAATCTTGAAGTTTTCGTCATCAGAAACCTCGGCGGCATACACGCCCGAAACCGTCCGAATAACGGCTTTATGTCGTCCAAAGGCTTTTTCCATGGCATCAGATATTTCGCCAAGCGTAGCCCTTTGTCTTGCCGCTTCGATGGCCAA
>JAYWHL010000127.1:0-11959 GCA_043777715.1 Cytophagaceae bacterium
TATATATTGATGCACAGCCGTGGAAATCCGCAAACGATGAGCCAACTCAATCATTATCAGGATATTGTGTTAGATGTTTTGTCTGAAATTCAACAAAAAGTATATCATTTAAGGCAATTATTTGTAAAAGATATTGTGATAGACTTGGGTTTTGGATTCGCTAAAAACCTACATCAAAACTATCATTTACTCAAACATCTTCAAGATTTTGAAGTGTTGGATTGCCCGATGTTGGTAGGTATTTCCCGCAAAAGTATGATTTGGAAACACCTTGATATAACGGCCAATGAAGCTCTTAATGGCACAACTGCCCTAAATATGTTTGCGTTGATGAACGGAGCAAATATTTTGAGAGTCCATGACGTAAAGGAGGCTACTGAATGTACTAAACTGTTTGAAATGTTATATTAATTCTAAAAATTTTATGCAAGAATCTTTCCTTCATTTTTTGTGGCAATTCCAAAATTTTAGTCATAAAAATCTACAAACTACTGATAGCCAAAGTATTAGTATTATAAATGCTGGATTTTTGAATAGCAATGCTGGGCCAGATTTTCTGAATGCAAGAATCATTATTAATCAAATAGAATGGATAGGAAGTGTAGAAATTCATCTAAAATCTTCGGATTGGTTACAGCACAATCATCAGCAAAATTTGGCTTATGAAAACGTGATTCTGCACGTAGTTTGGCAAGCCGACAAAGCCATTCATCGACAAGATGGGTCAATTATTCCTACTTTGGTTTTAAAAGATTTGACAGATGATGCTTTGATTAAAAATTATAATCAATTAATTGAAAATCAAGATATTATACCCTGTGCTAGGCAATTTGAAGGTGTTGATTCTATCAAAAAATTATCAATGCTGGACAAAGCCATCATGCAAAGATTAGAACAAAAAGCCAAGATTGTGCATGAATTTTTGGAAGAAAATAATCAAGACTGGGAAGAAGTAACCTACCGACTTTTGGCCAAAAATTTTGGTTTTAAGCTCAATGCAGAACCATTTTTGAAATTGGCCGAAAACCTACCATTGAAGATTTTACAAAAGCATAAAAATAATCTTTTGCAGTTAGAAGCCTTGATGTTTGGAGTAGCTGGGTTTTTAGAAAAAACAGAGATTCCTGACCAATATTGGCAAAGTTTGAAACAAGAATTTGATTTTTTGAAGGCAAAATATCAATTGGGTAACAAGGTTTTGAACTTGCACGAATGGAAATTTATGCGACTTCGTCCGAGTAATTTTCCGACCGTGAAAATCGCCCAATTTGCTGTACTCATCGCACAAGAAAGCAATCTATTTTCTGTTTTTATTAACCTAAACGACCCTAAAAGTCTTCAAAAAAATCTCAAAATTAGCCAGTCAAAGTACTGGAAAGAGCATTATGTTTTTGGTAAGTTGAGTGATAACGTACCATCACTGGGCAAAGATGCTGTCCAAAATATCGTGATTAATACCGCCGTACCGTTGTTGGTGGCTTATGCCCAAAACCAAGACAATCAAGATTTTATAGACAAAGCCATTGGGCATCTTGAAAACTGTCCAGCCGAACAAAATCATATTACAACAATATGGAAGGACTTAGGGCTAAAAATAAGCAACGCCTTTGATTCTCAAGCACTTATTCAGCAATATAACCAGTTTTGCTTACCCAAAAAGTGCCTAAATTGTACTATTGGTGTGAGTATTTTGAGGGAATAATTGATGTTGTAAAAGATATTATTTTCGTGCGAAGTCAGTATCAAACGCCTTCAAATTGTCTTAAAAACCTTACGTCATTTTCTGAATAAAGGCGTAAATCTCTGACTCTGTATTTTAACATGGCAATCCGCTCTATGCCCATGCCAAAGGCAAAACCTGTATATTTTTCAGAATCTATACCACAGTTTTCCAATACGGCGGGGTCTATCATTCCAGAGCCTAGGATTTCGACCCAGCCACTGCCCTTGCAAACATTTTGCGACCCTCCGCACATTCTGCATACGCCAGGTTTGTGCATTTCGCAAGAGATGTCCATTTCGGCACTTGGTTCCGTAAACGGAAAGTAAGAAGGTCTAAACCTTACTTGGGTATCTTGTCCAAAAAGCTCTTTTGCAAATTGATACAGTGTATCTTTTAAGTCTTTGAAACCCACATTTTCGTCAATATAAATACCCTCAATTTGATGAAAAAAACAGTGGGCTCTAGCCGAAATCGCCTCATTTCTAAACACACGCCCTGGCATGATGCTCCGCAAAGGGGGTTTTTGATGTTGCATCAATCGTATCTGAACATTCGAGGTGTGTGTTCTTAACAAAACATCGTCTTTTTGGTCGCCTGTTGTGCTTTTCTGAATAAAAAAAGTGTCTTGCATTTCTCTGGCGGGGTGATTTTCAGGAAAATTCAAGGCCGAAAAATTATACCAATCCGATTCTATCTCGGGCCCATCAGAAACATTAAAGCCCAATCTTTCAAATATTTTGATAATTTCTTGCCTCACCGTAGTGAGTGGATGAATGCTCCCCTCTTGGTTTGGAACAGTGGGTAATGTTAAATCAAAGGCTGGAACGATGGCCTCTTCGGTGTTTTCAAGCACTTTTTGGGCTTCTTCAAACTTGGTGTTGGCCAAATTTTTAACTTCATTCAATAACTGCCCAAAGGTTCGTTTTTGGTCGTTGGGTATCTCTTTTAGTCCTTCTAATAGTGCTGGAACAAGCCCCTTTCTACTCAAGAAAATTAAACGATATTGTTCAAGATGTTCTTTGCTTAGTATCTGAAAATCAAGCAATTGTCTTTTAATTTCTTCTATTTGTTGCTGCATAATTCGATTGTTTTTAATCTTAATTGAGTATAATACAAAGATAGAATAAAAAAAATCTATTTCTATTTTTATACTTCTCAATCGCAAAAATTAGCTCATTACCACAAAACAGGAGGTGCTTTTGGGGTATAAAACGCCCGAACAAGGTAAAAACACCCTAAATTAAAATAGGGTGTTTTTACCCTATTTTTAATGCTCAAAAGTATTGAGTTTTGTAAAGTGAAACCTTCCTCCATAATCTACTAGAAAAAAAATTATGATAACCAACACATTACCAGAACTGCCACAGCAAGGCTTTATTGATAGAGGGAATAGTAGAGGAGCTATCAAACCAAAGGAACTGCAATATATTCCGATTTTTACCTTTAGGCACGACTACATTTTGGTTAATGACATCGTTTGTTTAGAAGGACAGAGTAATTACACAATGATTTATTTGAAAAATGGCCGAAAAATTCTTTGTTCCAAAACCTTAAAGCATTTTTCAACTTTGGCATTGGGTAATTTTTTTCTTAGAATCCATAAATCATACATCATCAATCTTGAATGTATCAACTTTTATGCTGGAGACGAATCCAAGAATTTGGAATTGAGCAATGGACTGAAAATTGGGGTTTCGAGAAGAAATAAAAGACAGTTTGAAGAAACAATCGGGAATTTTAAATCTGAAAATGTAGCCTAGTATTTGGATATTTGATTTACACACTGTGAGACAAATGGAGACCAAAAGGCAAAAAAATATTTTTGAAATAATTAGTGGTTAGGTAAATGGTTAATTGCGACGAGATTTTTCTCGTCGCAATTCTTATTTTAAATTAAAAACCAAGGGCGGTATTTCTCCTCGCAATTCTTATTTTAAATTAAAAACCAAGGGCGGTATTTCTCGTTGCAATTCTTATTTTAAATTAAAAACCAAGGGCGGTATTTCTCGTTGCAATTCTTATTTTAAACTAAAACTAAATTTATTTAAATTTCATGGCTTTAGGCGTTTGCATGGGTAGCTATGGTTGCATTGCGTAAAGCTATTAAAAGCCCTATCTTTGCAGAATGGAAAACACGCCCTTAATCATACTCAAAACAGGCAAAGAACAGCCTGTACTCAGAAATCACCCTTGGATATTTTCGGGGGCTATCCACAAAATCATTGGCCAAGCCACTGATGGACAAGTGGTTAAGGTTTTAGATTCAAACAAAAATTGTTTGGCAACGGGGCATTATCATCAGGGGAGTATTGCTGTCAAGATTTTTGCCTTCGAGGATATTGAACCTAGTATTGATTTTTGGTTTTCTAAATTCCAAAAGGCTTTTGAGCTTCGACAACTACTTGATTTAGAACATACTAACTGTTATAGACTAATCCATGGCGAAGGCGACGGCTGCCCAGGGCTGATTATTGATGTGTATGCAGGTGTGGCCGTAGTACAAGCTCATTCGATAGGAATGCACTTAGAAATTACTAAAATTGCCGAAAGTCTAAAAATGATTTTTGGGGATAAATTATTGGCAGTTTATGATAAAAGTAAAGAAACATTGCCCAGCCAATATGCTAAAGAATTGACCAATAATTACATTTACAAAACCCAAGACCTACAATTACCCTATCCTGTTTTAGAAAATGGCCATACCGTTTTGATAAACTGGGAAACGGGTCAAAAAACGGGTTTTTTCCTAGACCAACGAGATAACCGAATGTTGTTGGGCAAATATGCCAAAAATAAATCTGTACTCAATGCCTTTTGTTATTCTGGGGGCTTTTCTATTTATGCACTTCGGTCGGGGGCCAAGATGGTACATTCGGTAGATGCTTCGCAAAAGGCGATTGATTTAGTGGAGGCAAATGTGGCTCAAAATTTTTCAGAAAATGTTAATCATCAATCGTTTACAGACGATGTAATGAAATTTTTGAAAGCTAACGACGGTCTCTATGATTTGATGATTTTGGACCCGCCTGCTTACGCCAAAAGTATAGATGCTAGGCATAGGGCCGTACAGGGATATAAAAGACTGAATGCCGAGGGATTGTCTAGGCTTGGCAAAGGCGGGATTTTATTTACATTCTCTTGCTCGCAGGTTGTGGATAAAGCCCTGTTTTATAGTACAATAATGGCTGCGGCGATCGAAGCCAAACGCAATGTGAGGGTTTTGCACCACCTAAGCCAACCCGCCGACCACCCCGTGAGCCTTTTTCACCCAGAGGGTAGTTATCTCAAAGGACTTGTGCTTTATGTTGAGTAAAGGCGGTATTTTTTTATATGAACCTAATCTGAAAATCAAACTTTTGTATTCTTTGTGCCTTTGTGGTTACTCCTGTATTTGTGTTTATAAAACCAGCATTTTTAATATTTTTTTAGCTTAAAATGCTCAATGCCAAATGTTTGGCTCGTCCAATGTTGGCCAACAACCAAGGCCGCACCCAAGGCCGTAGCTTGGGAAATTTCGGAAGCAAATATTTGTTTTTTGGGAAAAGCCTCCGCCAAAAGGTTCATAAATAGCTCATTTTTAGAGAATCCCCCATCAACAAAAATTTGCTTGATAGGCGTTTTGCCCATAACCAACTGTATGGCAGCAACTTGTCTGGCCATGAGGTCTAACATCAATTGATGATAGGCTTCTTCATAACTACCAAATTCGTTGAGATTACGATCGCTAAAAGTCGAATCTTCTAAAATACTTAGGTTGGTTTCGTTGGGTAGGGTTTGGTCAAATTTTCCTCTTATTTTATCTATCATACTTGGCAAATAAGGTATCATTTTGTAAAACGATGGTTCTTTACCAAAATATTCGGCCAAATGCTTTGTTTGGCGGTCGTGTTGGTTGCCCGAAAATAGCCTTGATGCTTTTACGATATTGCCCCTAAAGGTTAAATAATTGAGGCAGTCTTTACGTAAGTCGCTGGCAGTGATGGCATCGGTGCTAAAAGGATTCATTGAGATTGACCAAGTTCCAGTCGAAATCAGCAAAAAAGGTTCAGTAAATGCCATAAGATACGGCACCAAAGCCGCCGAACTATCGTGCATTCCCACACCCACCTGAATCTGCGAAAGGCTTTGCATATTAGGTATTTTGAAACTCACAAACGATGGCATCAACATCTGTCCAAGGCTATGGATTTGCTCTTTGGCAATCCATTGATGGTATTTTTCTTGCCTAAAATCCCACAGAAAAGTATGACAGCCAAGGCTAGTTATTTCAGAAACTGGTTTTTGGGTAAATAAAAAACTACAATATTGTGGTAAGTGAAGCGAATGTTCTATTTTGTTATAAATTGCTGGTTTTGAGTGTTTTAGCCAATATAATTGAAGGCCAGCATTCAACATTCCTAAATTTGGAGAGGCCGTTTGTAGGGTCAAATCTTTTGGATTGCCGTGTTGCTTATAAAACTGTGCTAAGAGGGTTTCGGGATATGGTTTTAGATAGTTGTATAAAGGGGCGATTGTTTTTCCCAAAAAATCTAGGTGGACTAAACTAGCCCCATAAGCCGAAAAATTAAGGGCTTTTATTTCAAAACGCTCGTCGTTTAACAGTTGTTCAAAGGTTTCCTTTATCCAATTACTTAATTTATCAAGGTCTTCGGCATGAAAACCATCGTCATCGTATATTTCATCAAATTGAATTTGTTGTTCATATACGATTTGGAAATTATTATCAAAAAGAAAGCATTTTTTATTGGTTTTCCCAATATCAAAAATAGCACAAACTGGAAGCATCGGAGGTGAGTATTTTGAGGGATTTGATTATAAATCTTCCTCAGTTTTTTCGGGAAACAATTCGTTTAAGTCAAGCAATAAATCAGGAAAAACAACTGAAGGCACTTTTTCGGAACTAACAAAAATGAGTGGACGGCCATAAAAACCATCTTCTTGTAAATTATATCTTACCAAATTTTCTTGGTTGGGGTCGATAATCCAATATTCAAGTACGCCAGCTTCTTCGTAAATATTTTTCTTAACTTTCATTTCACGAGAGGAATTACCAGGCGAGAGAATTTCGACAATCAAGTCGGGAGCTCCCAAGCAACCACGTTCGTCTAATTTACCCAAATCACAAATCACGCAAAGGTCGGGTTGTACTACGGTATAAATATCCTTATCGGCTTTTTTAGATTTTGTTTTGTCAAACAATCTTACATCAAAAGGTGCAGCATAAGCCTCGCAACGATGATGCTTGAAATGATTAAAAAACAATCCTCCAATTTTCCATGAAATCCTTTGGTGTGTTCGGCTTGGACCTGCCATCGGAAATATTTTGCCTTTTATTAGCTCTAGTGCTTGGTCAAATTTCCACGAAAGATAATCGGTATAAGAATAAAGTTCCTGTGGACTAAGTTGTGAAAGGCTGGTGATTTGTGCCATAATTTGATTTTAATCGTATTTAATCTTGAAGTATGAATTTCAGTGGTAGCTCCTTAGCTTACAAGATAGTCTCCTGTTTGGTAAGCTGGCCAATTCATACGTTTATTTAATTTTCTGAGATAGGCCCTAAATGTATCACTATTTACATAGCCCGTGTTGCGAGGCGTACGTAAAAATTTAATATTACCCGTTAAATCTGGTTGGTCATTGGTTACAATCGTTCTGAAATCCTTGGCTTTTTCTGGACTTATCTCCTTAGATTTTAGGTAGTTGGTCAATAGTTTTATGTTTTCGGTCAGTAAAACGTAGGCCGCCGAATTAGTTTCTAAAAACCCTACGGCAAAAATATTGTCAAACTTGGGGTTAAAGGTAGATAAGTATAATTTGGGGCGATTATCTTGCCAATCAAAATAGGTTTTTGCATAAGGAATTTCAAAATTATAACCCGTTGCCGTAATTATCTCATCTATTTCTTCTCGGCTACCATCATTAAAAACGACTGTTTTGCCATCTAAATAGTCCACATCGGGTTTTATTGTTAGTTTTCCATGCCCCAAATGGCTAAAAATATCGGAGTTCAAGATAGGGTGGGATTCAAAAATCTTATGGTCTGGCTTGGGCAATCCTAATTTTTTGGGGTCTCCAAGCATAATTCGCATCAGTTTGGCAAAAACCCACTGTTCTATTTTCATAGGTAATTTTGGGCCTTCATCGGCAAAAACATCGGCAGGTTTACCAAAAAAATATTTAGGGATAATATGATAACCACGCCTCATACTCAAAAATGCACTTTTTGCATAAGTGGCTGCCTCACAGGCAATATCCACGCCCGAATTTCCTGCCCCAATTACCAATACTTTTTTGTCTGTCAATTCGCTCGACATCTTAAAATCTTTTCCGTGCCTTATCACTCCGTCAAAACTCCCTTTCAGGCTTGGCGAGTTTTCGGCCCAGAGCGTTCCGTTGGCACAAATAACGCCTGTATAGTGTTTGTTTTGGCCGTCTTCGGTGCTTACAAGCCAATCGTTTTCTGCTAATCTTTCTACCCGAACTACCTTTTTATTAAATAAAATATTTTCGTACAAATTGTAGTGCTTGGCAAAGGCATGAATATAAGTCAAAATTTGTCGGTGGCTCGGATAGTCGGGATACGTATCAGGCATTGCAAAATCGGGAAATCCTGATTTAGTGCGAGACGAAATAAAATGAGCAGCATCATACATTGGGCTACCTTCATTGTCAATGTCCCAAATACCGCCAACATCACTATGTTTTTCTAATACATCAAAAGCAATATTGGCATATTTGAACGCTCTGGCGGTCATCAAACCACAAGGCCCAGCCCCAACGATACAGTAAGTATTTTGCATAATAATTGGATTTAAGGTTTACAAAAACGATATAGTTAATATTGAAGAGGTTTGAATAACTTTATTTAATATCCAAAATACAAGTTACCAATTTTATTAGATTTTTAATGATTGCCCCTATATTGCAATCAAAATATTTTTGAAGAAACTATTTCACAAGTACAAATTAACGCATTTGACATGGAACAAAACATCAAAAGACCCTCACAGTTTTTGCACCTCACCGAAACCTTTAGGGCTATTTACGAATTGCTGAAAGGACTTTGGTTTATGAAAAATTTTCAGTTTAGTAATCTAGGCAAAGGTCAGCCTGTTTTGGTTGTCCCTGGGCTGATGAGTACAGATTTATCGACGGGGCTTTTAAGAAAATTTTTGAATAAATTGGGTTATCAGGCTAGTGGCTGGCAAATGGGAAGAAACCTTGGACGGCTTGAAAGTTTACCGATTTTAATAGATAAAGTCCAAGAAATGAGCAATTTACACCAACAAAAAGTGATATTGATAGGGTGGAGTATGGGTGGAATTTTTGCAAGAGAAATTGCAAAAACCCACCCACAGTTTGTAAAACAATTGATTACAATCGGGAGCCCTTTTGCCAATATTACTGCCCCCAACAATGCCAAATGGGTGTATGATTTATTAAACAAAGGCGTTGAAATAGACCCTGTTTTTGAGGCTCAATTGCCCAAACCTGCGGCTGTAAAAACATTGGCATTGTATTCCAAACAAGACGGTATTGTGCCTTGGCAAGCCTGTATGGAAATAGAGGACAACACCCACAAAAACCAAGAAGTTAAAAGCAGTCATTTTGGTATGGGAGCAAATAAATCTGTTTTAAAGGCGGTGTATGATGAATTAAGAAATTAAAATAGCATTTTTTGCTCTTTTGAGCCAATAATTTTTGATAAATATCTTAAAACAAACCTCAAAAATACATTGTCATTGCTTTGATATTCAGACATATATCCTTACCTTTGCACTCCGTTTTGAAAGAATAAATCTGTAAACAACTCATTTTCAACAGAATGCCTACTATACAACAATTAGTAAGAAAAGGGCGTGAGCAAATGACTTGGAAATCTAAGTCACCAGCTCTGGACTCATGCCCACAGCGTAGAGGAGTATGTACTCGTGTATATACCACTACACCCAAAAAACCAAACTCGGCTTTACGTAAAGTAGCCCGTGTGCGTTTGTCAAACACAAAAGAAGTAAATGCTTACATTCCAGGCGAAGGCCACAATTTGCAGGAACACTCTATCGTATTGATTAGAGGTGGCCGTGTGAAAGACCTTCCAGGGGTGCGTTATCACATTGTTCGTGGTGCTTTAGATACCTCGGGCGTTGGTAATCGTAAACAAAGTCGTTCTAAGTACGGAACGAAACGTCCGAAGCCAGGCCAAGTGGCTGCTCCGGTTAAAAAAGGTGGTAAAAAATAAGACAAACAGGCCCCAAAGGTTTCTAGTCTAATTAAAATTTAGTGCAGTAAGCCCCGTTAAAGGCAGAAGTTTGCACAATTAAAATTTAACAACAACAATGAGAAAGTCAAAACCAAAAAAACGCTACATCTTACCAGACCCTAAGTTTGGCGATGTAACGGTAACAAAATTTGTAAATAACTTGATGTATGACGGTAAGAAATCTACCGCTTTCAGTATTTTTTATGGCGCCGTAGAAAAAGTACAAGATCGTACTAAAGAAAACGGACTAGAGTTGTTTAAGAAAGCGTTGAACAACGTAATGCCTACGGTAGAGGTAAAAAGCCGCAGAGTGGGTGGAGCTACGTTCCAAGTACCTACGGAGGTTCGTGCCGACAGAAAAGTGGCTTTAGGAATGAAGTGGCTTATTAAGTATGCTCGTAGCCGTGGAGACAAAACCATGACCGACCGTTTGGCAAACGAAATCATGGCAGCCGCCAAAGGCGAAGGTGCTGCTGTGAAAAAGAAAGACGATACACACCGCATGGCCGAGGCCAACAAGGCGTTCTCGCATTTCCGCTTTTAATCAAAAAAAAATATTCTTACAATACGGAAAACGAAATCCGAAAGCCAATTGGTTTTCGGATTTCGTTTTTTTGTGGATAAATCATTTCAAAAAAAAACAATTTTTATCGCTCTTAAATATTCTTTAGCTTTAGTTCAAAATTGAACCCAAGGCTTTTATCTTTGGGTAAATTCATTCTTCTAAATAAAAATATCAACTGTGTCTTTACGCCCTAAAATCAAACTTTTTCTTGAAAACATAAATAAAGTAAAATGGGGCGTTTTTGTGTTGCTTAATGTTTGGTTTTGGTTTTTTTTGTTACCTAGCCCCTTATTCAAAGACCCTAATTCTAGTTTGTTGTTTGCAGCCAATAACGAACTTTTGGGGGCCACCATTGCTAAAGATGGACAGTGGCGTTTTCCTGCCAACGATAGCATTCCTCAAAAATTTGAAACCTGTATTTTAACCTTTGAAGACGCCCACTTTTATCATCATTTGGGAATAAACCCAGTTGCTACTTTCAGGGCTTTGGGTCTGAACATCGCCAAAGGCAAAGTAGTTAGCGGAGGGAGTACGATTACGATGCAAACCATACGTTTGGCCAAAAAAAATCCACCTAGAACTTATCTCCAAAAACTAATTGAAATGCTTCAAGCCTTTAGGTTGGAGCTTAGTTACCATAAAAAAACAATCTTAAATTTATATGTTGCCAATGCTCCCTTTGGAGGGAATGTAGTAGGACTAGAGGCGGCCTCATGGCGATATTATGGTAAAATGCCCGAACAATTGAGTTGGGGCGAAACCGCCACTTTAGCGGTTTTACCAAATGCTCCGTCGTTGATTTTTCCAGGGAAAAATCAAGAAAAATTACGTACGAAGCGAAATAAACTACTCAAAAAATTATTAACAAATGGCGATATCAACGCCGATGACTATGCCTTGGCATTGCAGGAGGTTTTACCTCAAAAGCCCTTTTCTTTGCCTCAATTGGCTTCACATTCCTTACAGTTTTTGACAAAAAAATCAAAAAGTGGGCGTTATCAAAGTACTTTACAAATAGCCTTACAAGAGCGTTTGGCTAGTATCATCGAAAATCATCATCATGGGTTGGCTGCTCAAGAAATCCATAATACAGGGGCTATGGTTGTGGAAGTGGCCACAGGCAATGTTTTGGCATATATCGGCAATACAAACGATGCAGAAAACGCCAATGCCAATGCTGTGGATATGGTACAAGCCCAGCGGAGTAGTGGGAGTATATTAAAGCCTTTTTTGTATGCAAAGTTGCTTGATGCAGGGAAAATTTTACCCAAAATGCTATTAAATGATATTCCAAGCGATGTTACTGAAAATTTCAGTAAAGAATACGATGGGCTTGTACCTGCCGACGAAGCCTTGGCTAGGTCGCTGAATGTCCCTGCAATTCAGATGCTTAATTGGTATGGGGTCAATG
>JAYWHL010000128.1:0-4209 GCA_043777715.1 Cytophagaceae bacterium
ACTTACCAAGTTCACGAATTGCCAAGTAGGGCAAGTTATGAAATTGAGGCAGGCGACATCATTACGGCAATTGCAGGTAACTCAGTAGGTACAAGAAAACACGCCACAGCGTTAGTAAATCAAGATTTTGAAGGTAGTATTTGCACAAACGGATTTAGAGTTTTACGAAACTTTAAGATAGATAGTTACTATTTACTCTACTTTTTAAAGTCAGAAATATTTTTGAAGCAAATGTTTATGTATCGAACAGGTGCTGCCATTCCCAATGTTTCAGACACAGATTTAGCAAACACTTTAATTAATTTGCCCGAAAACAAAACCATTGCAGACATCAGTTCAAAAATGAAAAAGGCTTTTGAACTTCGACAAGAATCAAGAAACCAAATTGAAAGTATTTGCCTTGAAGCGTAGTAATGCGAATTAGGGGTTAAAATTACATTTTTAGCCTCAGAGAGGCGCAATTTTGGTAAAAATGATGCCCTATAATGTTCCAAAGCCCCATCGGGGCGACATTTTGGATTAAGTGCCGCCCCGACGGGGCTTTGGAGGTACAATCTTTGGCATTTTTCTACCAAAATAACAGCCCTACGGGCTTTTCAACCCCCAATTAGCATTAGTAATATCTGATTACTAAACTAAATCGCTTATCCCTGTTTTCTATATCTATACTTGTTGGCGAATCCTCTCCAATTCTGCAAAATCATAAGCAAAGGCGTTTTTTTCATCAATTTGGTGGCTAATTCTTGATGTTTCCTTCCATTGTTTTTGGTCTATTTCAGGAAAAAACGTATCGCCTTCAAACGTTCCTTTTACTTCGGTTAGGTATATTTTATCAACAAAGGGCAAAAATTGACGGTAAATCTCTGCACCGCCAATGATAAAAATTTCTTGTTTGGTTAGGTCTAAATCTTTTAATAAATCTAGGCTAATTGTCCCTTTGTTATGTAAGATTTTACAGCCTTCTGCTTGATAATCAGCATTTTGTGTAATAACAATATTCTTGCGATTGGGTAATGGCCTGCCGATAGACTCATATGTTTTGCGACCCATTACAATAGTATGGCCAGTGGTTAGGTTTTTGAAATGTCGCAAGTCGGCGGGTAAGTGCCAGATGAGTTGATTGTCTTTGCCAATGATATTATTATTGGCCATGGCCACGATGATAGAAAGCATAATGTAATTTTAGCGAGAGAATTTTAATGCAAAAAGGCCAAGTTTTTTAGCTTAATGTTTTCGTCGTCAAATTCTAGGAATTCTTCCCAAAACTGATTTTCGGGTAAGGCAGCTTTGCAGATAACGGGTTCTTTTTTGGTGGGGTGAATAAAATACAGCCTTCGGGCATGAAGGTTGATGCTTCCGTCGATATTAGGTTTTGGATAACCATATTTTACATCGCCTCTGATAGGGCAACCCATCGAGGCCAACTGTACCCTTATTTGGTGGGGACGGCCTGTAACGGGATTTACCTCTAACAAGTGATAATGGTTTACCTCGCCAATGTATTTATAAGAAAGTTCGGCTTTTTGTGAGCCTTCTACCTCATATTCATAAGCGGTTGTTACATTTTTTGCTTCGTTTTTTACAAGCCAATGGGTTAGTTTGCCCTCTTTTTTGGCAGGTTTGGCCTTGGTAATGGCCCAGTATGTTTTCTGGACGTCTCTTCTTCTAAAAATTTCGTTCATTCGTTCCAAAGCCTTAGAGGTTCGGGCAAAAACCACCAAGCCACTCACGGGGCGGTCTAGGCGGTGTACTGTTCCTAAAAATACATCGCCAGGCTTTTCGTACTTGGTTTTTATGTATTCTTTCACAAATTCGCCAAGATTTTTATCTCGGGTGTGGTCGCCTTGTACCAACACTCCTGCGGCTTTATTTACAATCACCAAGTGATTATCTTCATATACTATTTGGAATGGTTTCATATTTTAATCGTTGGTGGTGTTTTCGGTATTTTCATTATTTGGTACTTTAATTTCTTGAATTTTTGGTTTAAACTTCGGCACAAAACTAGGTTTTTTAGGGCTTACAGCAACCGATTCTAAACTTCCAGAAGCACTGTCTTTTTCGTCTTTCAACTCCCCCATCGGGGGTTGGGGGGCTTGGGGGGCTGGTTTGGCTATTTTTTTCTCTTCAACAAACTGTTCATACAATGCTCTTTTTTCGTTGGCTTGTTGGGGTGTTAGGTTTCCGAAAGCAAAATTCAAGTCTTTTACTTCATAACTTGTAAAATCGTATTCGCTGGTCATGGTTAGGCATTCGGTGGGGCAAACCGTAGTACAAAGCCCACAAAAACAGCATTTGGCCATGTCTATATCAAACTTGGCGGCGTATAGTCGAATGGCCGAACCGTCGGAGGCATGGCCAACTACGCCCGTGGCCTTAATAGGCTCTATATCAATACAATCTACTGGGCAAACCTTAGCACATTTATCACAAACGATACAGTCGTCCATTTCGTTGTGGAGCTTATAACGACCAATATCAGGCACCGAAATTTGCTCAAAAGGATACTGGAGTGTAACAATGCCTGTATTTTGTTTGAAATAATTGGGGTCTTCTACATTGGTTGGGGCATGGCTTTGTTTAGCATCTTTAAAGTGCTTCATGGTAAGTTTTAGGCCATGTTTTAATGAACTAAAACCATCTTTTATATCAGAAAAATAAGTATTTTTTTTCATGTATTTTATGGTTAATTGGCTTTTGGCAATGGGCTTTAAGCGATAGGAAAAAATAACGTTGATGTCCTTGCCCTTTTTGGCTCTTTACCCTCTGTGTTTTCTTTGTTACTTTGCCAAAACCCGATACAAAATTAACTAAAAACCACCATAAGACCTGCCCTAGATTTTTATTGTGGTAAAATCTCCTTTGTTCTCGCCTCTAATCGCCACTTTGTCGCTTGTAAGGGTTATCTTTTTTTATAATCCATTACTTTTGTGGTTGTGAACCTGTTTTAACTTATTTCTTTCAGTCAAAAATGGTTCTTTTTCGCCCATACTTTAGATTTTTTGTCGTCCGTAGCGATGCTACGCACTCTAAAAAATCTGCGTATGAACAAAAAACAACTCATTTTAGCCTTAAAACTAAAAGTTAAACAGGTTCAATATCAAATCATTCAATCAAATATGAAAACAAGCGTACTTTTATTAACATTCATACTAATATCTTTAGGGCTTTCGGCACAAAAAATTAATGAAAAATATCAATATCATATCAAAAAAATAGTTGGGAAGGTTAATGTTGATGGAAAATTAGACGATTCGGGCTGGAAAAATACCGAAACTACTTCCGATTTTTGGATGGTTACCCCCGCCGATACCTCCCACGCTCAACTCAAAACCGAAGCTCGATTTACTTACGACGACAATTTCTTATACTTTTCGGCCATTAATTATCAAGCCTCCCAAGCCCCCTATATCGTAGAGTCACTCAAAAGGGATTTTAACTTTGGCCGAAACGATAACCTTTGGCTTATTCTTGAGCCTTTTAATGACCTAACCAACGGCTGGGTTTTTGGAACTAATGCCGCTGGAGCTCAATTTGATGGCCAAATTGGCGAAGGTACGATTATGAACCAAAACTGGGATAACCGTTGGCTTTCGCAAACCTCATTTGATGGCAAAAGCTGGACATTAGAAATGGCCATTCCCTTTAGTTCTTTACGCTACAAAGCCAACGAAAGCACTTGGGGCATGAACCTTAGCCGATTAGACCTCCGAACAAACGAAAAATCGGCTTGGGCGCCTGTGCCTCGCCAGTTTTTTTCAATAACCTTGGCCTACACGGGGTCGTTGGTTTGGGATACGCCCCCTCCCGCACCCAAAACCAATATTTCTGTCATACCCTATATTTTGGGGGGTATCAACAAAAATTTTGAAAAAAATGAATCTTCTGTTTTCAGAAATGATTTTGGTGGTGATGCCAAAATTGCCCTAACGCCATCGCTTAATCTGGACTTGACGGTAAATCCTGATTTCTCGCAGGTGGACGTAGATCAACAAGTTACAAACTTCAATCGGTTTGAATTGTTTTTTCCCGAAAGAAGGCAATTTTTTCTTGAAAACTCTGACATCTTCAACAGCTTTGGTGGCACAGAAACTAGGCCGTTTTTTTCAAGGAGAATTGGCCTAGGCACGCCTATTCAGTATGGGGCAAGGCTGAGTGGCAAACTTGATAATAATTGGCGAGTTGGCCTATTAAATATCAAAACCAGTG
>JAYWHL010000129.1:0-4170 GCA_043777715.1 Cytophagaceae bacterium
GACATCAATCCTTTTTCGTAGAGGGTTTCCTTGCTCGAAACTACTAAGTTTCCGTTAAGGTCGTATAAACTCACGTCTCTCCCAGATTCTACTGATGCCCCAACCAATTGCTCAATCAGAAAAGGGGTTGACAATTTACCTTTTGTGTTTTGGTCAAAATAAGACTGAAACCTTGAGCAAATATTTTTGGTAAGGTTCATGTTTGAACTATCCTGACTTTCACGAATCGTACTGCTTAAAATGCCTAGGGTTATTCCCACTACCAATAACAGAGGAAGCAAGAAAGCAATATTTAGATAAATTTGAATTTTGGTAGCAAAATTTATATTGAGCCTTGAAAAACCGTACCTAATGGCAAAAATTATAATGATTAAGATGATAGAAACAACCAAGAGGAGAAATAAAAATGAGAAGGTAGAATAGATGTTTTTTACTGGAATTTCCTTAGAAGATACCACAATAGACCTTCCGTTTTTTCCCATCACCCCAACGTGTTTGTAGCCATAAGCCGAAATACCTTGGTTATATAATTCTTTACTTTTTAATAAATTTAGGGGGAGTTGTTTTTTGTAATTTAGGTTTTCCAGTCCGCCACCTGTTGAAAGCATCTTATTTTTTTCAAAAATGCCATAGCTAAAATTGGCCACCTCTGGCGATTGTTCGAGGGTGCTGCCCAGTAAACCTGAAAATACGCTTCCTTGTGAAGTACTTTGGCTTTTGTGGAGGTCTATAACCACATATCCAAAGGCAGATGAATCAGGATTGCTTAATTTCACGAACCCTAGGTATTGCCGATTGAAATTATTTGAGGCTTCGTTTACAAAAAATAAATCAGGAACGCTCGTTTTGAATTTATCTAGTTTATATCGTTTTTCATAAGCCTGATAAGAATTTTGGTCTAATCCATCTCCACCAACTACTGGTATTTCTCGGTTTCGGCCTGTTTTGTCAAACATCGAAATTTCTAGGTTGTATTGTTGTAAATACAGTTCTAAATCGTTTTCTCTAATGCGGCTATTCATCATGGAACTCGCAAAAGCCTCTTGAAACATTATTTTCCTGACCATCGGGTCAATTTTGATTTTTTGTATCGCTTTCCCGATAAATACCTCGGCGAGAGGGTCGTTTTCGGCTAAATATTTTTTACCAAACTCATGTTTTAACTCAATGTCTTTTCTGATTTCTTGACGATAAACTACATAAGTGGCCAATGAGGCACAAACCAAAGCCCCAACGAAAAAGTAAATAGATGTTTGATACTTGAAATTATAAAGAAACCTTGGATATTCGGTAAGATATAAAACCAAGAAATAAATGCCGTTTAACACTAAAAGAAGAATATTGCACCAATTGCCAAGTTGGCAAAGCAAAAGCATGATAACGGTTGCAATCAAAAATATACCAATTCCAACTTTTAAGTTTTTACGATTTAGCCTAATAAAAAGATTTGAAAGTAGATGAATTGCTAAAAAATAAGCGGTCGAGATTAAAACAAAAACGCCTAAACAAGTGATTTTGAGAGGTTTTTCATAAAAATCAATACTCATACTCAAATCCAACTGGTATTGAGAACTTGTATAAATTTGGTTCAACTCTTGATATATCCAAAGCATAACGCCATAACTTCCTAGAACGAAAATCATGGAACAAAATGTTTTTATAATTAATGAAGAATGTACGAGTTTTTGATAAATGCTGGTTCTGAAATAACAATTTGTAATGTAAAGTAACAAACTTACCAATACGAAAAGATTGAGGAGGAGGTCGCCTAGTGATGGCGTTATGTCGTTATTGGCGTAATAGGTGGAGTTGAATAAATCGCTTTCGTTGAAAATAAAAGGAATTTGATAGTAAAGCATTACTATTCTCAAACCAATCAAATAAATGGCCAACAACAAAAAACCTTGTTCGTATTTTCGCTCGGTTCGTAGTCGCAAAACGATGATTAAAATATATGCACCCAAAAGTAAAATACTGAATATTCCTAAAATGATAATGTTGGTAGGTACTATTTGATTTTTTAACAAATCTGGCTTTGGGGGGACTACCGAGAAAATAAATGTCTTGTCGGTAGCATAAAAATTTCTTTTGCTGACATTATCAATTTCAAACTTTAAATCGATGGGATCAACCGCAAACAATTCAGTATTAAATTCTGATTTTAGGTATTTACTTTGGTTGAGGGTATTGTATCTTCTGTAAAGATTGATAACCATAAATATCTCAATACTATCCTGTTTGTCTGTGTAAAAAAGTCTGTTGGAGATATACTTTCCAGCATCGCAATCAAACGTTTTAATACTGTTTTTGGTCGTTACCATATCGTATTCGGGAACAAAACGGTGGTCGGACCAAAATACTAACTTTCCATTTTTGAAGATGTAATAAGGGTGAACGGTTGAAATTTTCTTTTGGTCAAAATCGGAATCTATTTTCCCGTAAATCTTCGACTTGATAGCCTGTAAATCGGTATTGTTTTGACGAATTTCTTCTTGAACCCTATTCTGAACATTATTCAAATAGCTATCTTCGGTAGCATTGAGCTGACCCTTGTCAATAAAAAAATAGCTTAAAGTTGCAATTAGCAACATCAAAACGGATAAAAGAAGTAGAAAGTGTTTCTTCATATTTTTCACAATACCGCTAGATTTGTTTTTGGTTATATACTTTTACTATACCATATTAATAAAAACCGTGCCAAACATCAAAACTTACCCTCAACGCCTAGTCCAAAAAGTGCAAAATCGTATTTAACGGGGTCGTTTGGGTCTAAGTACTTTAGGGTGTTGGTCAATTCAATGGCAGTTTGCCAATCAGTTTTGGGTCTTGTGATGAGGCCTAGTTTTCGGGCAACCCTATCCACGTGAACATCGCATGGACAAACCAATTGAGAGGGTTTTATTTCGCTCCAAATACCAAAATCAACACCTTGGCTGTCTTGCCTAACCATCCATCTCAAAAACATATTAATACGTTTGCAAGAGGATTTTCGGACGGGCGTGGCGATATGTTTTTTAGTACGGTCAGGGAAATTTTCATGACTAAAAAATATACTCTGAAAACCAGCAATCGCCGAGCCAACATCTTGACTTTCAGGATTTAGAAACTGTGAAAATGCAGTTTCTAAACTCTCATTTTGTGAATAATATTCTTTGAAAAAGTGAATAAAATATAACGTATCGGTGGCATTAAAAGTACGATGTTTGAAATTCAAAAATCGTTTTAGGTCTTGGTCTTGATGGTTTAATATAAAGTCGTGGGGGCTGCCGTCCATCAAATTTACCAATTCTGTACACTTATTAATAATCGTTTTTCGCTGTCCCCAGGCCAAAATACTCGCCCAAAAACCCATTATTTCGATGTCTTGTTTTTTTGTAAAAAGATGTGGTATAGAGACTGGGTCGTTCTGAATAAAACTTTTTTGATTATATTCTTTATACTTTTGGTCTAAAAGTTGAGCAATCGTTGTAGGTATCATTTGGTACTTATTTTTCTGGCCAACCAAACCAATCCCCTCGAAAAGCCTGATAATAATGACAAAAACGATGTGATGATAAAAGTAAAAACGGCAATAAAAGGATAAACGATAACAAACATCAGCGACCATATTCTTTGGCCGAATGTTACTGGAGGTTTTGGCTTTGGCATGTTTCTATTAATTAATGACTAACGAATAACTCATCTAACGATTCTATTTCTTCAACTTCCATTAAACCATTGTTATTCAGTACTTTAAGTTTTAATTTTTTGGTTGTATTAATTAAAAGCGGGTCATATTTCGCCTCTACCCGTACATAGTTACTGGTAAAACCTTGCATTTTACCGTCTTGAATATCTTCTTCAAACAGTACTGTTTCGATTTTTTCTATCTGACTTTCATAAAATGCTCTTTTCTTTTTTTCAGAAAGAATATGTAACATTTTGCTTCGTTCGGCAATTTTTTGTGGATTTACCTTTGGTTTTATTTCAACGGCAAGGGTATTTTCTCGTTCCGAATAGCTAAAAACGTGTAAATAACTGACTGGTAAATCATTCAAAAAATGATAAGTTTCCAAAAATGCCTCTTCTGTTTCGCCAGGGTGGCCCACTATTACATCTACCCCAATACAGCAATCGGGCATGAGGGATTTTATTTTATTTATTTTTTCAACATACAACTCTTTTTTGTAT
>JAYWHL010000130.1:0-4169 GCA_043777715.1 Cytophagaceae bacterium
AGAAATAGTTACGCTATATGTATAAGTACCTGCCGTGGCGGGGGCGGTAGTACTTGGGCTTTGAATAGTTGAGCTAAAACTGCTAGGTCCTGCCCAAGCGTAGGTAGTTGCGGCGGTTGTACCTGTGGCATTGGCCGTTAAATTAACGGTCGCACCTCCTGCCACTGTGCCTGTTGGGTTTTTAGTGATAGATGCTGCCGTTGGAGTAGTACAACTTTCGTAGGCCACATCAAAACTATGGTTGTTTTGCCCTGCTGCCCCAGTTGTTAGTGCAATTGTTCCTGCTGCAATGGCATCAGAATCTATCAAATCATTAGCGCCAGCATTGAAATTTGGACTGATGCTATTTGCTCCTGACGAAGTTGGAAATTTAAGAATATAGGCCGTATTCAACCCAATACTTAAACCATATCTAGCCGAGGCCGTGCTTGTACCTGTGGCCGAAGAGAAGTAATAATTTCCGTTGGCATCGGTTACGGCAGTTGAAACGGCCGTAGTTGGGGCAGAAGCCAAGCAAAGTGTAACGGTAATACCGCTAATTCCTGCCTCGCCAGCATCTTGAAAACCGTCTTTGTTGCTATCTAGCCAAACCCTGTTTCCAATTTCGATAGGGGCGGCATTTAAATTGTACTCAACATCACCTAAACCTATGGCTTTACCATAACCTTCGGCATTGGCCGTTGTTTTGAAAAGCCTTGCTGTGGCTTGTTTTGTACCATCAACAGTAGAAAACCAGTTTAAACCACCTGAGATATAATATTGGGCGTCATTGGTTGAAACATTTGCAGGGAATGGGTCAGATGCCACATTAACTACCTCCTGAGAACCCATAAGTATTGCCAATGCCCCATTGCTACTCTCGTCTGTACCGTCTCCTGCCCAATCTTGACTAAAAAATTCTGAAGTACTACCTCCCGCAGGTACTGGACAAGTGGTTGCTCCCATCGACCAACTCTTGGTTGTTACATCATAACAAGCCTTCAAAATATCAGCATAAGCCTTTACCTGCACAAGGTTGGTACTCCCCGAAACAGGAATGTAGTTAAAGTACCCCATCTGCATTCCAAAACGATTGAGTGAAGCAATAATCATATTCCCATCGGCATCAAATTCAATATCCGACAATATCAATTGTCGCCAAGAAAGTGCTGTTTGAGTGCCTGCATCGGCAAACCCTGTTTGAGTCCAAGTGTTTGCCCATGGTTTATAGTTTGTGTAATTATTGATAGTCAATTCCGTTTTGAAGCCTGCGGCAATGTTGTTAATATCAAACGACAAGATATAGCTTTTCGCATCTGCTGGTGTTTGGCTTGTGCTTCCATCACAAACTACACCCAAATAACCTCTGCCTTTATAAATTTTTAGTCCCCAAGGGCGTAATTCGCCACTTGTGCAGGTTGGTACGCCCGTTGCTCCAATAATATTATAAGAATTGGTAAGCGGTTTTAGCGTTGCTGCTGTTGCATTGTTCAATGTAGAAGTACCGCCAGAAACATCAACCGTAATAATACTTCTTTGATTAAGATTCACAGCGAATAAACGGTTTGTGGCGTCGTCAATGTCCATATCTCCAAAAGCTACTTTTCCTACCTTAGCAAAGGCATCTAAATCACGCCCAGGTTGGCCTAAGTTTGTGCCGCTTGGCACATAATTATCATCACTGGTAGTGGTGGTGTTTCGGGTTACAGAGCCTAAATCTATGGCAGTGGCCGTATTGTTGGGTACAACGCCTTGCAAATCAAAACTACCTCCTAGGGCATAACCTGACCCTGTTTTATCTATAATATAAATACCCCCTACTCCTTTTGGACCAAACCCAACGTGTCTTTTTAACAAAGTAGAAAAGAAAAACCTATCCTTATTTTTATCTCGTGCCTCTCCCCAAACAGTTCCAACTTGTTCGTGGGTGGCTATGGGCGTTTTAGTAGGCGACATAGCGGCGGCAGTAAGCGAACCTTGGTTGTTGGCAATGGCTACAATAGCTACTTCTGCCTTGCCAGGGCCGTTAAAAGTACCGTTTGTATAACACGAAACCACAAGCGTTGGGTCGGCTTGGGTTGAGTTATTCCAATAATCTTCAGGCGAATTAAGGGCTAAATTTTGAGTAGCAGTTGTTGGAAAAACAACTGTGGTTGCTCCCAAAGCCCCATTTGAAGCAAAAGTATAACCATCAGGCATGGTAAAAACCAATCTTATTTGCCCCAATGTACCTCCTGTTACGCTATAAGCCCCTGTACCATTTGTAGCAGTGCCTCCGCCTGTATAAGTTACCGTCAGGGGTCCGCCAGTGGCATTCGTAGCCGTTACACTAACCCCTGGGATTCCTACTTCATTAAAAGAAGTTGAGACATCTTTTGTACCATTGGCATTAAAATCTTTGAAAATAGTACCCGATACTTGTCCAAAAGTAGTCATGCTTGTAAACAGCATCATACTAATCAGGAATAGTATTTTATGATGTTTTTTGATAAAATTCTCGCTTTTAACAAATTGAGTAACGTTTGTCATGTTGTGTTTATTTATACGTTTATAAAAACATTTTAGCTGACTTGTCAGAAAAAAAAATATAGTTTTGTTTTTTCTAAATCAATGCTTTCAAACAAACACACCTCAACAATAGTACTAAAAAGTTTTAATTAGTACTTTTCGGCTTTTTTCACAATATATATGGCGTTTACCACAACTTTTGAACCTACACGTAGATTAGTTTGGGGATAGGGTTCGCTTTTTCAAAAACTATACCATAAATTAATTTCCAAAATTAAGATTGATGATAAAATTATTTATTTTAGACGACCACACCCTTTTTGCACAAAGTTTGGCCTCTTTGCTTTTACAAGAAAGACAAGATTTTGATATTCAATTTTTTGATAAATCGGCTGGGGTAATGGCAGCAATCCAAACCCATAACCCAGCTATTATTTTGTTGGATATTAACCTTCAAGAAGAAATTAACGGTATTCAGTTTTGCAAAACTATTCTGAACAAATATCCCAATAAGTTAATTATTGCCTTGAGTATGTTTCACGAAAAGAGGCATATCTTGGGTATGAAAAAAGCTGGGGCAAAGGGTTATCTAATCAAAAATACATCGAAAGAAAAAATATTATTGGCCATAGATACCGTTTTGGAAGGCAAAAATTATTTTAACGAAGTTGATTTTGTACTCACAAACGATGATTTTAAATCTGAAACGATAGACCTCAATCCACGAGAAAAAAAAATTTTAGAATGCTTAATGATTGGCCAAACCAGCAAGGCAATCGCCCAACAACTGAATGTAAGTATCAAAACGATTGAATTTTATCGTAGTAGCTTATTGATAAAATTTAATGCCAAAAATGTGGTAGAACTTATCAATAAAGCAAAAGATTATTTGGGATAATAAAAAAATTAAAATACTGATTTACAATAGTTTATGATAAAAAATAATACAAATATTCTTCCTTGGGTTTCTTTATTCTTTTGTCTTTTTTTATTAGTATCCTTAAAAGGTTTGGCACAAAAACATTCCAAAACTCCACTTATTTATCCTAATTTGGATAGTACTTATTCGCAAAGCCAATTAGAACAATTTATCAAAATTTATAGCCAAAAAAAAGATACCCTTGGCTTGGCTTTTACGTACGGGGCGTATGTAAATGCCGAAACTTTGCCTTATTCAAAATCGATCGAACTTTTCACAAATATCATCAATACACTTGCGTATGTATCGGAGGTTTCACAATTAGATTATCATAAAATTTTACTAAAATCCACTACCTTTTATTCTTCCGACAAGTATTCATATAATAAATCACTTGCGATTGTAAAAAAAGTAATAGATTTTGCCAAAAATTCGCAATCCGAATTGCTTGAAATTGATGCCATTATCTATAAACTGCACCTACAAACTCAGTTTAATACCTCTAATGATAACGATTTGGCCTTTGACGAAGAAATTAAAAGGTTAGCCTTTTTGATAAAACGAAATCGTTTTGATTTGCGGTGGCAGGTTATTTATTACAATTATATGGGCGAATTATATCTCAAACAAAAACGTTTTGATACAGCCATTACTAATTTTTCGAGGAGTTTAACTCTCGCCCAAAAATCAGAAAATACTATTTTTGAAGCCTTGAATAGGTTATATCTTGCAAAAGTGTATCGAATTAAAGGGCAATATTCAG
>JAYWHL010000131.1:0-11809 GCA_043777715.1 Cytophagaceae bacterium
GTCTATATCATCAACATTCGCCACAAACCTGTGATAAAAACCATTATCAAGGCGGCTGGGGTAAGGACTTTCCAACATAAAAACATGAGTTGATCTACCCTTAACCGAGGGTAGGTCCAGCGTACCCACATCTGAACTAATATCAGCACGAAGGCTTTGGTTAATAGCCAAAAAATTCCTGTTATGTCTCCCCAAATACTCCCAGGCGTGCCGCTTGTCCAGTCGGCAAGTTTCAGAAATCCGATATTTGGGAATGGGGTATTCCATCCTCCAAAAAACAAAATAGCCCCTAGCATACACACAAGCAACATCATGGCGTATTCTGCTAAAAAAATAAGGGCGAACCTCATGCCCGAATATTCGGTATGAAAACCACCCACCAACTCGGATTCTGCCTCTGGAATATCAAACGGAGCCCTGTTGCATTCGGCCAAAGAGGCTATAAAAAAGATAATAAAAGCAACAAAAAATAGGGGCATTCTAAAGATATTCCAAGACAAAAACCCACCCCATTGCGAGGTTTCTATACCCCAATTTTTAATACCTAAAAGATAGGTGTATTCAGGCGAATAAATGCCTTGTTGTAGGGTAATGTCTTGAAGATTAAGGCTTTGTGAAATCATAACTACACACAACACCGATAGCCCAAGGGGTATTTCGTAAGACACGATTTGTGCCACCGACCGCATTGCCCCAAGCAATGAGTATTTGTTGTTAGACGCCCAGCCAGCCATCAGAATACCGATGATGTCTAATGAAATAATGGCCAGCAAAAAAAATACCCCAACCGATGTTGTAGAGCCTTGGAGGTCGGGGCTAAGTGGCAAGACGGCATATCCTAAAAAAACGGCAATAAAAATAAGGCAAGGGGCTATCAAAAAGAGTTTTTTACTGGCCAAAGCAGGCACAATATCCTCTTTTTGGAGCAATTTCAATAAATCAGCAAAGAGTTGTAGCACCCCATAAGGCCCAACGTGCATGGGGCCGAGGCGGTCTTGGATAAAGGCCGAGACTTTGCGTTCGGTATAAACCCCGACCACCACAATGCCCAAAGCGAGGCCAAGACAAATAAAAAGAGGTAGAAAAAACATAAGGCAAAGGTCGCTTTTATTTTGAGAATCTCAAAGCGATTCATAGAAGTAGGAGGCTTGAACTGTTACAGGAGTACAAACTACTGGGTTTTATATTCCTAGAAAATTATTTATAAAATATTGAATATCAGCTCTTTGTATTTTTTGTCTCAATACTGAACATTTTCACAAATTGCTTTCGCAAAGGTGTTTGGTGAGCCACCAAACACTGAAACGGCCCTTTGTATTCTTTGTTCCTTTATGGTTTATTTTGTATTTGCATTTAGCGATTTTACCTAAATTTTTGCTCTTCGGTTATGCCTTTCCAGTTGTCTGTTCTGAAGGGGCAAAGGGGAAGCCCTTCGCTACTAAACACATTAGAATCGTCGGGGGAGTCGGTCCAAGCATACCTAACCGCCACAGGATTAGGCACTTTTGGCGATTCTACCACCAATTTATTGCCTACAATTTTGGCTTGGGCATAATAAAAAACCTTGTCGTTTCCTGCAATCTCCAAACCACGTACATATCCAAATTTATCTTTTGCCACCAATCCGTTGGGTACATTTTTGAGGCTTACAACGGCCAAATTAGCTTTGATTTCAATAGACTCATACATCGGGCTTTGGGAAATTACATTTTGGCCATAGTCTTGTGCCAAGGCAATGCCCGCAAGCCGCTTGCCAACGTCTTGTTTGTTGGTAGGGTGAATGTCGGTAGGGTTGCCAATATCTGTGATAACGGCCATGCCTGTTTTTGGTAAAGCAAGGGTTAGGGTTTGAGCTTCTCGCAGTTCGGCCCAGTTGCTGCCTTCGTTGGCCGAGGCGTTTTTTCCATAACTGCTAAGTTGGGCGAAGTAAAAAGAAAAATCGTCGCCCCATTTTGTTCGCCAGTCGTTAATCATCAATGCAAAGCTCTTGCGGTATTCAAAAGCTCGGCCAGCGTTGCTTTCGCCCTGATACCACAAAACGCCCCGAATACTATATGGAACAAGGGGGGCAATCATGCCATTAAAGATGGTTGTGCCTACGTTGTTGCTAGAATGGTAATATTGATGAGCCTCGGCAAAGGACGGCATCAAACCCCAATTGTTGTCGGCCAAGGAAATGTTTTGGTCGGCACTACCCAAAAACAAATCGCTTTCGTTGCCTTTTAGCCCTACTCCAAACCATTCGGGTTCAAGCATTTTATTGAGTTTTATGACCAATTTATTTTGGCCAACTTGCCATGTATTGGGCGGGAGGTTTATTTTTATTACTTCCTTGGTTTTTTCGATATTAATTCGCTTTCCGTTGATATAAACCTCAACATTATTATCATTTTGGGCGAGGCTCAATATTGTTGGCTGGGTTGCCATTGTTGCGGGGACATCAATAGTTTTGGCCATAAAACCATTGCCCCTAAAGCTCCAAATGCCTTTCCAGTCCCATTGGCCTAGGGCTGAACTTTTAAACCATTTCGAGCAATCGTAACTTGCTTGAAAATAGCGATTTTCGTCCTCCAAACTTGGGTTATTATTTTTATCGCCAATGGTAATCAGTTTGATGTTTTCCTCTAGTTTGGTATCGGCTTGTTCCCAAGTTTGAGGCATGGTTTGGGCATATTCTTTCAATACGTCAGAGGTTTGCATGGCATCTTTACTAATCCAACCTTCTACCTGAGAACCTCCCCACGACGAATGCAAAAGCCCGATGGGTACGTTTTGAAGTTTTTTGCTAACATCTCTCGCAAAGAAAAAGCCCACGGCTGTAAAATCGCCTACGGTTTGAGCCGAACAAACCGTCCACTTCCCAGATTTGAGGTCGGTTTGGGGTTTCATCTGTACGTCATGGGCTACGAAAAAGTGCCTTATTTGCGGAAAATTGGCATCTTTCTTTTCCTCCTTAAAATTAATGGCGTCTTTCACCGCCCACTCCATGTTCGACTGCCCCGAACATAGCCATACTTCCCCCACTAACATATCCTCCAGGTTTATGGTGTTTGTCTTTGTTTTTACACTCAAAGAATAGGCTTTGTTACTGGCTTGGATTGGGGCTAGTTTTACTATCCATTTTCCGTCTGAATTGGCAGTGGTTTGGACAGTTTGAGTATCAAAACTTACGGTTACTTTTTCGTTAGGACTAGCCCAGCCCCAAATCGGAATAGGCTTTTGGCTTTGTAAAACGGCATGATTGGTAAACAAACCCGCCAAACGCAATTGTGCATTGGCCGAGAAGACAGAGAGACAAAATAAAAATAGGAGTTTTTTCATAGTGAGAGAGTGGTTTTGGGGGGGAAGTCTTTGGTATTTCGTAACAATAAAACTAAAGTCTGATTTTTAAATAATGAATAGTTTTTTCGTTCAATAACTTTTAAGTATTTAAAATTGGAATAATAACAAAAATCATAATTAATTGGTTATCAAATACTTACCCCTCCCCCCTATTTGTTTTTAGCTTTTAACTTTAAAAATAAAAGTTGAAAATTTTTGAAAAATCAGAAATTTATATTTTATTTTTGCACAAACAGACACAGTACTCAAGTTCGTTTTGCAAAGCCAGGCTTTTGACTTCTTCAAATTAAATCTTTATTATCTTCAATATGCTTATCCCGCCAGATTATCAACACCTTTTAGCACTTAGCCCAAGAGAATGGGTTGTTCTATGCCAAGTTGCCAATTTTTATACGCCCAAGGAAATAGCGGAAAAACTATCACTTACGGCAAAAGCTGTAAATACTTATAACAAGAGAATAGCAGATAAGCTGGGCTATTCGGACTCCCATGAAATGATACGTTTTGCTGTGAATAACGCAAATTTAATTGCTGAAGTGTACAAGGAGCATCTAATGATTCAAGCCCTCAAAAAACCTAAAGGCTAGTCTTTTTCTTCGGGGAATGACGTAAAATACTTCAATTATTGACGTAAAATACTTCTAAAACTGACGTAAAATACTTCATAAAGTTTCAATTTGGCTTAATACCTTTGTTATAAGTAAGCCCCACCACAGTTTAGCGACCAGAGGTAGGGCTTGTGAGTTCTAACATTTTACTATTAAAACCAAAACAAAAGTATGAAAAAAAATTGATTTCGTTACATTCCGTCATGATTGCGGTATGTATCTTGGTAGTTTTTGTAAACATTTCTTGCAATAAAGACGAACAATTTAATGTATTAGAAACTACGGCTAAAGTAGAGAGCGTTTCGATGGTAGAGGGTGTTTCGAGTGTTTTGGAAGAAGCACGTACGTGGTACAGTAAACAAAATAATAGCAAATTATTTGTTCCTGATTGGCAGCAAAATGAAATGTTCGCATTAGAAAATGGAAATAAGGTTTTGGCAATAAAGTTAAAAAGGGTTGCGTCGGAATCGCTTACAGATAAGATAGGGTTTTTGCGAAGCCTTGTCATTGAGTATGACAACAAAATGAATATAAAAGAAGGTACGATTATGGAGATTATTGGTGATGGTAATTTTATCAAAACCAATAAAAAAAATATTATCTCCGAAAGAAACGGTAATTCAATTACAGGGTTTACGGGTTCTGCTATAACAAGTAATTTGGCTTACACTGAACATATTGGCAAAACTTACAGGGACGGACGAGTAAAAGGGAAAGCTAGTATATTGAGGAAAGTCATTGACTCCAAAAATGCAAGAATGGATTCGGCTTGTATAGATTGGTTTTTAGTAACTACTTATGAAGACGGTTCGGTTACAAGTGTTTATCTTTACACCACTTGCTATGATGGCCAAACTATTAATCCAGAAGATGGTGGCGGAGCGGGTATTGTTGATGCAAGTGGAATTGATGCTATTCTAAATAGTTTTCATGCCGTAAGTGTACTTCGGTCAGAAAGCACTATTTATGAAGATGGAAACACAATGAAGAAGTCATACCAATGGACTTGTGGGCAAAGCCCATTAATAAAAACATATAGTGTTGAAGAGGGTACTCTAGTAAGAAATAACTCGGTAAGCCACCCTTGGAAATTTCAATCATTAGAACATAAGAGTATTGGTTTAGAAGGGGTTCTAATTAATACAGTAAGTACCATTACATTAGACAATGCCATAACTACTGTAGGTATTTTTAACGCTGGTATAGATCTTCGTTATAACCTTAAACTAACCTCTTATTATAATGGGAATCCTGTCGCTGAACGAAGCAAATCGTACAATTCCGAACAATTCTTTTCTGCAAATCAGTAATAAAAAAGTAAGTGTAGCCAAAGTTGTACTTTTGGCTACACTCCCTGCGTATTTATTCTTTTGCGGTCAAAAACATGGCAGTTTACCTATAAAAAGGCTTCAGTATATAGGTAGCTTACCTTATCTTTCTTATGAAGGAGTTGTTACAAACTTAGTTGACACTTTTAATATTTATGTTCAAGGCGAGTATCTCATTTATACGAATGAAAATACGGTCATTACCAAAACGGAGATAAAAAAAATAAGCACTAATTATTTTGGTATGAAAAAAGAAAAGGATTTCGGATTTTTCTACAACAAATTAGATACAAAAAATGGAAGAAAAATGATTGCCGATTCTTTTTTGAGTGTCAGAAACATGAAATTGTGTGCGAATAACTTCAAACTTTCTCCAACCGATTCTTTGATAAAACGTATTTACAAAAAGCATAATGTTTTTGAAAGAGAATTATACTTGCCCCAAGAGAAGGTGTTTAGGAAACTAAATATAAATAATCAAGATTCTCTCGCAATTTTGTATGATGATAAACTTAACTGGACAAACCTATCGATTTCTAGAAATTTAGACAGTCTTAGCAATTCTAAGGTTACAAAGATTATACTTTACTATGGTTCGCACTTTTATCCTGAGCATAAAATCAAAATGCCAGAGCATTATGTACTTATCCAATTTACTGAACAACCTTTAGATATACCAGTTGAAACTATTAATGCTTTGTTTGATAGGACACGAAAAGCATATAATGAGGCTTATCCTAAATAGCTAACTATTTTATAATCACACAAAAAAGACTTTTTATTTACAAAATCAAAAGGTTTTGAATATTTTCCAGTCGCTACATATCCAGTTCTAGCGTTTTAAATTTAACTACTATCCTAAAGTATAAAAATAAAGGATAGTAGTTACTTAAGTTTGGGAATAATTAAGCAGTCAAGATACAAAACAGAACATTGTATCATTCATTGTTGTAACTTCATAATAATTAAAGTGAATGGCTTTTTTGGCACGAGATTTGACAAATAGGATAAAAACTGTATATCTTTGTGTTTTATTACCAACAAATTTGTTGAGATTATACCAAAAAATGCCCCAAAATAGCCCTATTATTCGTTTTTGTAGTTTGTGCCTCACTGCCCTCATGCTGTTTATATCGGTATGGAGCAAAGCCCAAGTGCCTACAAAACACGTAGAAAAAGCCAAAACGGGTCAGGAATCGTCTAAAGACAAAAGCCCCAAGGCAGTTTATTTGAGCGAGCTTTCGCCCATGACCTCCACCGCCCCCGTGGCGATTGATTTTCAACAAAGTTTTTTCTTATTACCGCCTGTTTATGCCCCAGCGTTTGCCGTAAAATCTTCGTTGGTGGCTTACAAAAAGCCTTATTTTACCCTTTCTTATTTCGAGAAAATCTTCGAGAAACACATCGCCATCGGCGCTCCCTGACTTTTTTGCCTTTTGCTATATGCTTTAATCAATAAGCCCTACCTCGTTTGGCTTGTGCATAAAGCCTATTGCCTAGCGTAAAAATCCTCATTGTCAATCATTTATATTAATCATTTATCATTCAGTTATTAACAAATTATCATGCGTAACAAAACTGGTATTATTGCACTTACCCTAGCCATTTCGGCATTGTGCTTGTATTTTCTCTCTTTTACATTTGTCAAAAATAGTATCGACAAAGACGCTGTGGCCGCAGCAACTAAAAATGGCAAGTATAGCTCATTGCTCAAGCAGCGTTATGTGGATTCGCTTTGGCAAAAAGAAGTGTATCTAGGCAATACTTATAAAGAAGTAACCGAAAAATCTATCGCCTTGGGGCTTGACCTTCAGGGAGGGATGCACGTAATTTTGGAGGTTTCGCCCGTAGAAATCTTAAACTCTTTGGCAGGTCGTTCGGCTGACCCTCAGTTTAGGGAGGCCATTCGCAGGGCCCAAGTTGCTCAAACCAACTCACAGTCAAGTTTTGTTGAATTGTTTTATAAAAGCTATCAAGATATAGCCCCTGGCAAACGTTTGTCGAGCATTTTTGCCAATGCTTCTAACCGTAGCAAATTAAATTCTCAAAGTTCTGACAAACAAGTTTTGGACATGATAAATGGAGAAGTAGAAGGGGCAATAGACCGTGCTTTTGATATTATTCGTACTCGTGTTGATAAGTTTGGCGTGGCCAACCCCAACATTCAGCGTATTCCAGGCACAGGGCGTATCCAAGTGGAATTGCCAGGCGTAGAAAACCCAGAGCGTGCAAGAAAGTTATTGTCGGCAGCGGCCAAATTAGAGTTTTGTGAAGTGGCCGAACTGGGCGAATATGCCCCCGCCATGAACCAACTAGGCGAGATATTATTGGCCGAACAAAGAAATCTAAAAGGAGGTGCCAAACTTGATACCGCCAAAACCGTAAGCGACCTAGCCAGCCAATTGGGAGGCAAGGCCGTAGCCAAAAACGATACTTCTAAAACAGCCAAGAAAGATACCTCGGTGGCCAATACGGGCGGAGCAGCCCTTGGGAAATTGTTTGTGCAACTGGGCAATGGGCTTGGGGCAGTAACAAAAGATACTTCTCGAATCAATACTTTGATGGCTCGTCAAGACATTCGGTCGTTGTTTCCTGGCAATTTACAGTTTGTGTGGAGTGTAAAGCCCGTAACGCAAACAAGTAACACCAGCGAAGATGTTTTGGAGTTTACGGCCATCAAGAAAAACAATAACCAAGCACCGCTCGAAGGAGACGTAATAACAGATGCCAGCCAAGATTATGGCGATGGCGGAAAAGTGGAAGTGGCCATGGCCATGAACGCCGATGGTGCAAGAAGATGGAGAAACCTTACGGCCGCCAACATAGGCAAGCGAGTGGCGATTGTGTTAGATAATTATATGTATTCGGCACCGACGGTTCAGGGCGAAATCCCCAACGGTCGTTCATCAATCAGTGGCTCGTTTACGATTGAAGAAGGCAAAGACTTGGCCAACGTATTGAAGGCTGGTAAACTCCCTGCCCCTACTCGTATTGTTGAGGAGGCATTTGTTGGGCCATCGCTAGGGCAAGAGGCCATCAACCAAGGCTATATGTCTATGGCGGCAGGTTTGGTGTTGGTCGTTATTTTTATGTTGTTGTATTATGGTAACCCTGGTAATATTGCCAACTTGGCTTTGTTGTTCAACTTGTTCTTTTTGGTGGGGATATTGGTGCAAATTGGGGCGGTGCTTACCTTGCCAGGTATTGCAGGTATTGTGCTTACGATGGGTATGGCCGTAGATGCCAACGTGTTAATCAACGAGCGTATCCGTGAAGAGCTTCACGCAGGCAATAGCCTTTTAGATGCTATCAGGATTGGTTACGAAAAAGCATGGAGTGCCATTATCGACGGAAACCTAACTACGATGTTGATTGCCGTTATCTTGATGGCTTTAGGCACAGGTTCGGTAAAAGGCTTTGGTACAACGCTTTTCTGGGGTTTATTAACTTCAATCTTTACATCGTTTTTTGTATCTCACTTGATGATGGACTGGATTATCAAACGCAGAATTGCTGCTGGAACGGCTGGGAATATTTCGTTTGAGACTTTTATTTCAAAAGATTTATTCAAGGGCATTCAGTTCGACTTTATAAGCTATCGTAAAAAAGCCTATATTTTTTCATGGACACTTATTGCCATTGGTTTTATCTGTGGAGGAATTAAACATTTTCAGGGCGAAGGATTTTTTAACTTAGGCGTTGATTTCAAAGGAGGTCGTAGTTATATCGTACAATTTAATAGCGACGTTGAAGCAGCCAAAGTAAAAGAGGCTTTGGTTGATGATTTTAAGAATAATTCAACGGAAGTAAAAACTTTTGATACCCCCGACAAACTAAAAATCACGACTTCGTACCTTGTTGAAAATGAGTCGGAAGAGGCTTCGGCAACGGTTCGTGCGGCACTGGCCACTGGACTTTCTCAGTTTGCGGGTGCTTCGCCAAAGGTGGTTTCAGAGTCTAAAGTGGGTGCAACCATCGCCGATGATACCCTCCAAACTTCGTTTACGTCGATAGGGTGGTCGTTATTGGGTATTTTTATTTATATCCTGATTCGTTTTCGTAAATGGCAATATTCTTTGGGAGGCGTTATTGCCTTGTTGCACGATGCCCTGATTGTATTGAGTACTTTGATGATTATTCGTATGGTTGGCATCAACCTAGAGGTAGATCAAGTGTTTATTGCAGCCATATTAACAGTAATTGGTTATTCTATCAACGATACCGTGGTGGTATTCGACCGTATCCGTGAGTTTCTTGGGCCAAACCCAGACCTTTCGCAGAAAGCCGAAATTTCAAAAACCATCAACGCCTCTATTAATCAAACCCTTAGCCGTACCGTTATGACCGCCACAACGGTATTCTTGGTGGTAACCATGTTGCTTGTGTTTGGTGGAGACGTATTGAGAGGTTTCTCGTTTGCCATGTTTATCGGTTGTTTGAGTGGTACTTATTCGTCAATCTTTGTGGCTGCACCAATCGTAGTAGATTTTGGTACATCTAACAAAACTCCCGAGGTTGTACCAGTGGTAGTAGCTAGTGAAGGAAAGAAGAAAAAATAGGTTTTGAGAATTTGAGAAGCGAGAAGATAGAGTTTGAGAAGATAGAAGTGAGAATTTGAGAGTTAGTATTCCTCTTTCCTCTTCTCGCTTCTCATCTTCTCGCTTCTCATCTTCTCATTCATCATTAATAATTCCCCAAAATGACTGCACCCCTTATTATTGGAATTACTGGTGGGAGTGCCTCGGGTAAGACCTTGTTTTTGAAGAGTTTACTTTCGGCTTTTGACGAAGACGACATCACGCTCATTTCGCAAGACAATTATTATCGCAATCGAGACGAGGTTCCGACCGACCCCAACGGCGTAAAAAACTTCGACCTCCCCGAGTCGATAGATTTCAAACAGTATGCCCAGCATATCCTAGACCTTCGGAATGGCAAAGAAGTACAAAAACTGGAATACACCTTTAATAATCCAGCCATTATTCCTCAAATGTTGGTTTTTAGGCCCACGCCCATCATCGTAGTAGAGGGCATTTTTGTATTTTATTTTGAGGAAATTGCTAAATTGCTAGACATTAAGGTTTTTATATCAGCCAAAAACAAGATAAAACTCAACCGACGCATCAGGCGAGATGCCGAAGAAAGGGGTTATGACGTAAACGATGTGCTTTACCGTTGGGAACACCACGTGCAACCCACCTACCAAAAGTACATTAAACCCTACAAAGCCATCGCCGACATCATCATTCCCAACAACGAACACTTTGACAAGGGCCTCGAAATGCTAGTTTGTTACCTCAAAGACAATATCTCTAGGCGAAAGAAAAGGTATTTGTAGAAGGTTGGGGGGAGTAGTAAAAATCAATTTGTTGTTAAAACATACTATTTTTCAAATTTTAATCCAAATGAGTAAGAAGAATAAGCGAGTAGTGATTCAGTCAGAGAATCCTGTTACCCAAGAAGAACCACAAAATAATAACATTGAAAAGGTATCTTCGGATTCTGATTTTCAACTTGGTACATTCATTAGCAAGTATGCCTCTGTGCTGGCAATACTCTTGCTTGCAATCATGGCATTTGTGGTTTATAAAGACTTTATCTTATTCAAAAAAGCATTTTTATACAAAGATATCGGTAGCGATACCCTCAATTTTTATTATCCTTATGGTTTTCTTCAAGCCGAGTATGTTCATAAATACGGGTTACCTAGTTGGTCGTTTCAGTATGGCATGGGCCAGAGTTTGATGCTGTTTTGTTTGATGGATTTTTTCAATATCATCTTCTATATTTTTGATACCGAAAACTATGTTTATTTGATTATCGTAAGAGAGATGCTAAAACTGTTGTGTACAGGCTTGGTTTTCTTTAAGTACTTAAAGGTATTGAAAGTTTCAAATGCTGCGGCTTTGTATGGTATCATTATCTTGTGCTTTAGTGGATATATGGTCTTGGGCGGAGGCTGGTATATATTTTCTTATGATACATTTTGTGTGGCGTTTTTGCTTTTGGCCATTGAGTTAGCTTTTTCAAGAGGCCAGTATATGCTTATTCCCATAGCCGTTTTTTTTGTGGCTATTTCCCAACCTTTCAATTTATATCTTTTCAGCTTATTCGCCGTTGGTTATCTCATTTTGAGACATTTCCAAAATTCAGAAGATTTTAACTATAAAAAATTTGCTTTTTTTCTAGGTAAAGTGGCCTTGTTCGGCCTTGTAGGTTTACTGATAAGTATGCCTTTTTTCTTAGAGAATTTCTTTCAAATGCTCGAAAGTCCACGTGGTAGTGGCGAGGCCTCGTATGTAAATACCCTAAAAAACCACTCTATATTTGGTTTGGCCAATGGCATAGAACTTGGTACAACTATCATGAGATTTTTTTCGAGTGATATTTTAGGAACAGCAAACGCATTCAAAGGCTATAATAATTACCTCGAAGCTGGTATTTTTTATGTCGGTTTACCTACTTTGCTATTGGTACCTCAAGTATTTGGCTACCTTGGCAACAGGCTAAAGGCGTGTTTTGGTATTTTAC
>JAYWHL010000132.1:0-4156 GCA_043777715.1 Cytophagaceae bacterium
GGTATTTTAAGAATTTTAGCCAAAGAAGGCGAAACCCTTGCCATAGGGGCATCAATTGCGAGAATAGAGAGTGTTTCTACTGGCACAGCGGCCCTTGCACCAACTTCGACCGAAGAAGTAAAACCTCTTGTTGCAGCTTCCCAAGGTGTTGTTGCTGATACAGGAGTTTCAGAAAGCATTCAGGTAATTATTCCTGCTGTTGGCGAGTCGGTTACCGAAGTAATAATTTCGGCCTGGAGCAAGAAAAATGGTGATGTTGTGGCAATGGACGAATATCTTTGTGAGTTAGAATCTGACAAAGCAACTTTTGAACTACCAGCCGAAGCCGCAGGAACACTACAAATTTTGGTAACCGCAGGTACAACAGTAGCCATTGGCACAGCCATAGCTACCATCACAAAAGGTGCGACTGGAACATTAAATGCGGTAAAATCTCCCGAAATTAAAGCAGAGGTTGTGGCAACTAACACGCAACATGAGGTTCATACAACACCAGTGGCTGCAAAAATTTTAGCCGAAAAAGGCATTAGTCCAACCGCCGTGCAAGGGTCGGGAACGGGCGGCAGAATAATGAAAGAAGATGCCCTAAAGGCAGGCCAAGCAATTCCAGTGCCAAGTGTGGCACCTGTGGCAAAGCCAGTTGCGGTTGCTCCAGCTCCACAAACAGAAAGCCGAGGAAGTCGTAGAGAAAAAATGACATCGCTTCGCAAAACGGTTGCCCGAAGATTGGTGGCTGTTAAAAACGAAACGGCCATGCTCACAACCTTCAACGAGGTGGATATGAAGCCAGTCATGGATTTGAGGACGAAGTTCAAAGATAAATTCAAAGAAAAACATGGTGTAAACCTTGGGTTTATGTCGTTTTTTACAAAAGCGGTTTGTGTTGCATTAAAAGATTTTCCATCGGTAAATGCCAAGATAGATGGCGAGGAAATTGTGTATCACGATTTTTGTGATATTTCGATTGCCGTTTCGGCTCCAAAAGGCTTGGTAGTTCCTGTGGTTAGAAATGCAGAAAAAATGAATTTTGCTCAAATCGAATCAGAAATTTCGAGACTAGCCTTAAAAGCGAGAGATGGTAAATTGAGTTTAGAAGATATGTCGGGTGGAACATTTACCATAACCAATGGTGGTGTTTTTGGCTCTTTGATGAGTACGCCTATAATCAATGCCCCACAGGTTGCCATTTTGGGAATGCACGCTATCAAAGAACGCCCCGTAGTGGTTGATGGTCAGATTGTGATAAGACCCATGATGTATTTGGCTTTGTCTTACGACCATCGAATTATTGATGGTAAAGAATCGGTAAGTTTCTTGGTAAAAGTAAAAGAAATTTTAGAAGACCCAACCAAACTATTATTCGATTTGTAATATAAAAAAGCCTCTCTACGAAAATAGGGAGGCTTTTTTGATTGATTGTATTACTCGACATAGTTTATCTATACTTTTAAAAGGTCAAGAATGTTGAGATAAAATCAAATATTAAAACATAGAATTCTTTGTTTCTTTGTGGTTAATTTTTAGAAGGTTTGTGTTAAATTTTGTTCAAATATCAACTTTTAATTTTTTAGAGATATGAACAAAATATTAGTCCATCAAATTGAAAAATACAATCGTTTTTCATAATTTTGTATCGTAAAAAATAACGTTAACCAAAAAAAAATTATGAAAAATCTAACAACTTCTCTTGCTTTACTAATCCTTTTTGTCTGCTTCAATGCCTGCAAGCCAGACCAGCCAACTCCCGTTGAAAGTAATTTGCCCGAAAACTGTGTTCTGACAAAAGTTACCCAAAGCGATGGAGGTTACGATGAATATAGCTTTGATAGCCAAAAATTATTACTCGGTATAAAATCGTACTTTAACGGAAAACTTGATGGCGAGGTTAAAAACACTTATGATACTGAGGGTAAAATTATCAGCCAAATCTTGTTTTTTGGTAGAGCTGTTTACACTTATAACGGCACTGTTTTGACAAGAGTACAGATTTTGGATACTTCCAATCTTTTAATGGGAGAGTTAATTCCTACTTTTGACGCCAATGGAAGATTTTCTACCATTACAGTTCAAAAAACTAACAAAGATTTTAGAATTTATGAAGGCGTAACTTCAACTTATAGTTATGACAACGCTGGAAATTGTACTAAAATAGACATTAGTAACGCTGGTATAGTGATTCAAAGAGTTGAATATTCTAATTTTGTGCCTGTAATCTCGCATTTTACAAAATATAAAGGCTTGTATTTCGACCCAATGGCTTATTCGCCAGCCATTTTTTTGACAAACGCTCAACCTTTAAAGTTTCCGAATACATCATTTCAAAATATTAAAAGTTACTCGGCCTTAGACCAAAACGGGAAATATACAGGTAAGCTAGTCCTAGAATCGGACGAAACCATCACTAGAAAAGGTAATATATCGGGAATGATTGTAGAAAGAGCTTCGTCGTTTGGAGGAAAGCCTACCGTTTTTGAATATACAGGTTGTAACTAAATAAAAATTTTCTCCAAAAAGCCCTTGAATCGTTTTCAAGGGCTTTTTTATTATCTGATTTTTGTATATTTGATTTTAGGCTTACAAAAAAATATCCTTATAAATCAGTAAACTTGTGGAAAACAAAAAAGAAATAATTATTATTGGAGGTGGAGTAATAGGTTTATTTTCAGCGTATTATCTTTCCGAAAATGGATATACCGTTACCGTTATCGAACGTTCCAATGGCGAAGATGGGTGTTCAACGGGCAATGCAGGTATGATTGTACCTAGTCATTTTATCCCTTTGGCCGTGCCAGGCATGATTGAAAAAGGAATAAAATGGATGTTCGACGCCCAAAGTCCATTTTATGTAAAACCAAGGCTAAACCTCGACCTATTGTATTGGGGGATAAAATTTTACAAAGCCGCCAACAATAAACAAGTAGAAAAGGCCATGCCCGCCCTCCGAGATATAAGTTTGTTGAGTAAATCATTATACGAAACTTTAGCTAAAAAAGCTGATTTCGATTTCTATTTTGAAGAAAAAGGTTTGATGATGTACTGTAAAACCGAACATAGTTTTGAGGAGGAGATTGAAGTAAGTAAACAGGCTAATGTTTTGGGGCTTTCAACCAAAATATTAACTCAAAAACAAGTGCATGAACTAGAACCTGAAGTTAGACCAGAGGTTGCTGGGGCGATTTTTTATGAAGGCGATGCTCATTTATACCCTAATTTATTGATTGAAAATCTTAAAAAAGTGCTTGTCAAAAATGGCGTAAAGTTTTTGTATAATACAGATGTTGTGGGAATTAATCATGAAAGGGATAATATTAAAACGATTGAAATTAATCAAAACGAGGGAGGTGTATTTGTTAAAAAATCATTGACAGTCAGAGAGTTAGTTGTCGCTACGGGGTCGTGGTCGCCACAATTAACGAAATTATTAAATCTCAATTTGCCCATGCAAGCAGGCAAGGGGTATAGCCTTACGAACGAGCAAATCGCTGGCAAAAAACTCAGAATCCCCTCTATTTTGTTGGAAGCTAGGGTGGCCATAACGCCCATGTCTGAAAATCTGATTCGCTTTGGCGGCACAATGGAAATTGGCGGAATCAATAACAATATAAATATGAATAGGGTAAAAGGTATTGTTGGGGCAGTTCCACAATTTTTTCCAAATTATCAGCTTGAAATTCCGACAAAGGATAAAATTTGGTATGGATTACGGCCTTGTTCGCCCGACGGAATGCCTTATATTGGGCGAAGTAAAAGCTATAAAAATTTGATAATTGCCAGTGGTCATGCCATGATGGGCTTGAGTTTGGCACCTGCCACAGGCAAACTAGTTCAAGAATTGATTGACGGCCAAAACTCCTCTGTTGAACTATCGCTATATAATCCCGAACGTTATTGAATTATCTGATTAGATGATAATTTTACTTTTAGTACTGGAAAGTTTTCATTTTTGGCTCATTTCAACCTATCTCTAAAGGTAAAGGGTTTTTAATTATTGCTGACGAATTAGGTGTAAGGCAATTCTCCTGAATTGCGGGGACTGCAATTCGGGAGAATTGCTTTACATTTTATACATTTGCTCAATACTCCGTAAATTTACTCTGAGTAAAGGACAATTTTCATTTTTGGCTCGTCTCAAATTCTTCCCAAGAGGGGAAGAGTC
>JAYWHL010000133.1:0-4135 GCA_043777715.1 Cytophagaceae bacterium
ATATTTGGATTGTGTAGCGATTTGTTCTACAAAATGAGTTTTGTCCACGTACATATAGTTGCCTGTACGTACTTCCGAAAAATCTTGTAAACCTACTGGGTATTTGCGTGCCATAATTGCGGTGCGATTGTGTGATGCAAAGTTAGGAATTTTTTGGCTATTGCTTGGGGCTTTCAAAATCTGTCTCATACACCACTTTACCCGTAAACGAATTTGACATCTTTACCCAATCTATCGAGCCTGCACCTTTGAAGACAAAACGCAAATCTACTATCTTGGCAATAGGCTTTGTCGTTTCATATTGGCCCGTGAAAGCCAATTTGTCATTTACATAAACCCTGGCGATTTTGCCCATTATCTTTATCTTAAATACATTCCATTCGATAGGATTTACCCCAAAATTATCTAAATCAACATTCTCTTGGTTAGGATTATTTGAATACCTAAAAAAAGTATTACCAACACGGAATTGAGCATAATCTGTACAGCCTTCTGTGGTGAATTTCGCACTCGTGAAATTAAAATTTTTATCCCACAACATAAATTCCATATCATAACAACCCTCGCCACCTTCATTTTCAGGGTTTTTTATGCGTGCTTCTATCTGCATGCTATCCAATGCTACATAATAGTCTTGCGTAAGGTCGTGTAGCACATTCCGTAGGTCGTCGTCTTGTTTTATTTCTTGGGGTAATTCGGCAGGGTCGAAATGAAAAACGCCATCTTTGATGTAACTCTTCGTCGAGCTGATGTCCGTTGTCCAATCTTTTCCATAAGCAACACCATACGCCCAAGCTGTCCAAACGTTGGGTTTTGAATAGACTACATGAGTGAGGTCTTTTACAGGCTTTTTGTTTACAATCAACACAAGATGATAAGCCCCAGGATAAAAATAGGTATGCCCAACGGTACCAACTTTTTTATTTACCTGTAATAAAAGTAGTTCAGACTTGCCAGCACTAATAATATCGCCCACGCCCATTTGTATCTCTATGCTCTGCACATTGGGCAATGCCGACACATCGTACCTCACCCTTACTGCTTGTGGGTATTTGCCCAGAGTTTTAACGACCTCAAATTTTATTTTGCTTAAATCCTCAACATCAAAAGAGCGATTTATCCATCGGTAAAAAGCAAAGTAGCCCAGCCCGCCAATAGCCAAAACTATCAAAAAGCCTTTGATGTATTTTCCGAAATGCCTTTTTTGTTTTACTTCTTGATAAGTAGAAAAATCGTAGTCTTCGAGCCGAATGACTTTGTTTTGAACCAACATCGGCAACGAGCTTTCGCTAAGATTTACATAGTTGATGTTAATGTGCTGTTGTTGCAGGTCTTGGTTTTTTTGCAAGAAATCGTCCCAACTGTCATAGCCCAAATAGAAGGCAATGGCCATGCGAGAATGGCTTTGTATGCGGGCTTCTTTGTGGCCATATTCGTAAACAAATCGCCGAAGAAAGTCTTTGCTAAAAAGATATTTGCTGCTTTGGCTGTTGAGTTTTTGAGAAAGCGTGGTTTCGATGTCGAACAAGAGTGATTCGAGAAAAGCATTTTTGTTTTTGATGGCCTCAAAACTCACAAACTCACCAAGGTCGCCTTGCCATTTGGCAGCCCAATCGTCCACAATTTTCTGCAAAAACTGCTCTCTTAATTCTTGAATATATATTTTTTCTTTGAGTTTCATTAGCGGGGTAGGTGCTCGATGATACAGTACGTTTCTTTGAGGCTTTTAGTCCCTGATTCGCATAAATTAAGTGATTATAATTACACAAATATATGAATTTGAGGGAATAGAACAGTTCAGACCAATCGCATTGTTTGTAAATGTCCAAATAGACGTTCAAAATTAGTTATAGTCGTGTTTTCATTAGACTTGTAATCTTCTGCGATGGTAGGTGTAACGACCAATACAGGTATGTTGCCCAAATCGTTGGCTGCAATGGTCGTGCCTTTGGTAAGTTTGGGGGCATTGGTGCATTTTATTTCGATACCCACCACAGGCAAAATACCCCTCACTAATACCAAATCAAGCTCGCTACCGTCTTGAGTACGGTAAAAATACGCCTCTATGCCTATCCGAAGTTGGGCTATTATTTGCTGTATTACAAAGCCTTCCCACGAATGTCCTTTGCCGATATATCCCTCGAGGTCTTCGGCTTGTTCGATGCCTACAATACTGTGCAATAGCCCCGAATCTCGAATATAAATTTTGGGTGATTTGACTATTCGTTTAGAAATATTGATAAAAAATGGTTGCAAACGACGTATCAAAAAAGCATTTTCAAAATAATCTAAGTAGCGTTTTACGGTGTTGATGTCTATTCCCAAAGATTTAGATAAATCACTATAATTCAACAAATTGGCGTGTATATGAGCAACCATTCTGAGCAGGTTTCGTAGCATAATAGACGAAGCCGACAAGCCCAACAAAGGCAACTCCCGTTCTAAGTAAGTCTGTACAAAATCTCGGCGATTGGCATAGCTTACAGTGTCGCTGTTGGTTATCAACATTTTTGGAAAACCACCACGCAACCATAAACTTTGATGTGTATAAGCACCCTTTATTTCGTTATAGACAAAAGGGTGAACCTCGATATAGGAAATGCGACCAGCGAGCGTTTCGGAGCTTTGGGCTAATAATTCGGGCGAAGCCGACCCCAAAAGCAAAAATCGGGTATTGACCAAATGACGGTCTATGACCGACCTCAACACAGGAAATAACTCGGGCATTCGTTGCACTTCGTCAATAATTATCAGTTTATCAGGCCGTTGCAGTAAATAGCCCTCGGCATCTGACAATTTCTGATAATCTTCGGGCGACTCTAAATCTAAATAAAGGCTCTCTTTTGAAATGACACTTTGAAGATACCGAGCCAAGGTGGTTTTGCCTACCTGCCGAGGGCCTAACAATGCTACCGCAGGCAGATGCCCCAAGCGTTCAAGCGTTTTATCGGTTATAATTCGTGTAAAATTCGTCATATTTGTGTTTTTATTCCTGTAAATATAGAAATAAATTCTGATATTACAGGAATAAAGATTATCCTTGAACTTTCAAGTATCTTTGGTTTTTTGCCCCCTCACCGATTTTCCCCAAAAATATGCTTTTGCAAAATCTTTTGCAAAACAGTTTTGTTTGCAAAATCGGTTTTGCAAACAGTTTTTGAGTGTAGCATTGTTTCTTGCAGCCACAATTTTTCTACTCACACCTAAAAACCGTTCACTTCGTATGAAAACCTTTACCAACACCCGATGGCTCATGTCTGAAATGACAATAGAAAGGGCTTTGTTTAAGGGGTATGATAAAAACAATAATTTAACAAACAATAACTCAATCAAATAACCAAAACAATGAAACAAAACAATTACTTTTTTATGCGGCTTATGGCCTTTGTATGTATCTGGGCTTGGGGGCTGGGGGCTTATGCCACTACGGCTCCTGCCAGCAATTTTATATTGCCCAATGGCAGGCTCAATACCGCCGCCATTGGCAACCAACAACTCAGCTTAGACCTCAAAGGCTGGAATGTACGCATAGACCCTGCCCTGGGTCCTGTTTTTAGCCCCGCCCCACCACCTACTGATGGCTTCTCGGCTTTGGGTTTCGGCTTGAATAATTCTGTTGCTGCCATTGCTGTAAGTGGCAGCGATGTGTATGTGGGGGGATCTTTTACGGATGTCGGCACGGGCGGTACTCCCTTAAATTACATAGCCAAATGGAATGGCAGTGCTTGGTCGGCTTTGGGTAGCGGCTTGAATGGTTCTGTCACTGCCATTGCTGTAAGTGGCAGCGATGTGTATGTGGGGGGAGGTTTTAGGGATGTCGGCACGGGCGGTACTCCCGTAACGGGCTTGAACCGTATCGCCAAATGGGGGGCTTTGCCTAGCCTCACACTCGGCACAGCGGTACAGCCTACGGCTTGTAGCCCTGCCAACGGCAGTATTCCTTTTACGAGTACGGGTTTTGCCAGCACCACCCAAACGCTTAACTACACCAAAGACGGCACGGCCGTCACTCCTGCTCCTACTGTAACGGTAGCTGCAGATGGTAGCTTTACGCTGCCAGGCTTGGGGTCGGGTACCTATGCTGGCTTTGTCATTGGGGCAGTAACGGCTACGGGTAGTACAATTTTGAGCAATC
>JAYWHL010000134.1:0-4135 GCA_043777715.1 Cytophagaceae bacterium
ACATCGCCTGCTGCCGTGGCATTGGCGGCTTCGGAGAGGGTTTTGAAGGCATTTGCCTCTGAAAGTCCATCGCCACTTGATGTTTTTGAGGCATCTACATAATAAGTTTTTCCTACAATTGGAGGCGTAACTACTTGGGGTGGAGTTGGTGTAACAGGGGTGGCTTCTTTCCTACACGCCATTGAAAAAATGCTTGCAAGAAGTAAATAAACTATGTTTTTCATTGTTAAGATAATGTTGCCTCAATGGGTCTTTTTAGTTTTAGATTATTTCATTTTTTAGTTCCCCCTTCGGGGGCTAGGGGGCTATCGTAAAATACGGTACTCGCTCCAATGGTACGGCAATTTTAATGGTTTTTCCACCTTCAAATTTGTTGCCCAATTCATCTATCCAAGTGCCTTTGGGTAGTCTTACTTGGCGTTCTGTACCTTTTTCAATCATGGGCGTAACTAAGTATTTTTCGCCCAACATAAATTGGTCGTCGCATGATTCAAAGCCTTGATTTGGGAAAGCGTATTCTAAATGTCTGACGATGGGTTCGCCCTCTTTGGCGGTTTTTTGAGCTAATTCGTAAATATATTCGCCCATTTTTGCATGAAGCAAAGCCGATGCACGCACGATGTCTAAGTGCTTTTTATCCAAAACTCTCCAAGGAGCCACCGAAAACTGCATCATGGGCATCATGGCTTGGGTTTGTGCCGAACGAACCATCAATTCTTGGTCGAATTTTGAATAATCAATGTTTTCAAAATTTGACAATAAACCACCCCCAATCATATCTGGACAAGTATATGGCTGACCAATCAACCCTGCCGAAAGCATATCAGGAACGAGTAATTTAAGGTCTTCCCAAGAATATTGCTTGTCTTGCAAACGTTGGGCAATAGGCTGATTACCGTTTTTCCAACTTGCTCTGAACTCATTAAAATCAAACTCCGCACCAAATTTGTTGAATAATTCAGTTTGAATTGGCCCAGTTGTATTGGTCGATTTATTTGGATAAGGGGCTTTTGTGCCTGCGGGCCATTCTTGATAAAAATCAAAATCGGCAGCATCAAATTTATAGCCGTCAATGCCGTATTGAGTTTGGAGGTTTGTGAGGTTTGTTCTTAACCAGTTTATGCCTTCTTTACTCGTAAAATCTATACAGCCACTGTAACCGTTCCACCATTTTACGATAGCAGGTTTTTTAAAATCTTTCTCTAAAACCAAACCTTTCAGCTTGTTCAATTGCTTAAATTCACGACTATCAGGACTTACAAAAGGCGTTAGCCAAAGCATCACTTTAAAGCCTTTAGCATGAATGGTGTCCATCATGGCTTTTGGGTCGGGGAAGGTTGAAGGGTCAAATTCAAAGTTTCCATAGTGTTTTGCCCAACCATCATCAATCATAAATACGCCCACGGGGAAGCTGTTTTTCAGTACATCATTGGTATATTTCAGTAAATCTTTTTGGTTTTGATTTGAACCCAATTCTATCCAAGTATTGTACTGAGGCATTTTATACATCAAGGGATTAAGCGTTTTACCCGAAGCAGGAAAATGTTGGTTCATAGCTCCCACGTAAGCATCACGAAGGGTTTTACCTTGAGTAGTAACCACTTGTACTTGCTCAAAATCCGAAGAAATGATGAGGTTTCCATTCACAAATTCAAACACAAAAGGCTCATCGCTCCACACGTATCTGCCTTTGTTTGAGGTCAATAGCGGAGCAGCTTGATTCCCTCGGTTATCAATGCGTAAGTCTTTTTTCTTCTCATTGGCAGCGTAGGGCTGAAACGTAATGTCTTTCAAAGGCGTATCACAATAGGCTTTGGCAGTGTATGCACCGTACCATTTTTCGCCAGCCAATGGAGCAATTTTAGATGTAAATTTTTGAGCAAATCCATTAATGGATAGACAAATTGAGAGTAGGAAAATGTTTATTTTGTTCATTGATATTAAGCCCCAGAGGGGCGACATTTTGGTAATAAGGTGAAATATATTCACCTCAAAAAAGCCCCAGAGGGGCGACATTTTGGTAGGTTCAATTATTTCATTCCTCATAAAATTCAAACACATATTTCTCATCATATTCAATCTCAAAATCATTGAGCATTTTTAAATATTCTTCTCTAAATGTTCTTGTTCTATGATGTTCCTCTTGATTCATAATGTATTTGATAACAATATCTCTTTGACTTCTCGCAAATGAAAAAGCTCCATAACCCGCTTGCCATTGAAAATTACCTTTAACAAATTTTTGCTCATTAATCCAACCACTACTACTGGCTTTTACTGCACTCACAAAGTCTGATATTGAGATAGTTACGGGTAAGCCAAAGAGTATATGAACATGGTCTTTCCAACCACCTACTGCAAGAGATTTTGCACCCTTATTGGTTATAATGCCCGAAATGTATTCGTGCAAATTATCTCTCCAACCTTTGGTAATGATGTTTTCTCTGCCTTTAACGGCAAAGACTGCATGGATTGTGATTTGGGAATATGTATTTGCCATAATGATTATTGTTTTTTACCGAGCGTTGTTTACCAGGCTGTCGCCCTGATGGGGCTTTTCGGGTATGTCAATTTACTCTTGTTTCTACCAAAGTGTCGCCCTGATGGGGCTTTTTTGTTATTTTTCTGTTTGTTTTGTTTCTACCAAATTGTCGCCCTGATGGGGCTTTTTATTTTTAGTTTAGCCCCAGAAGGGCGATATTTTGATAGAAGAAAAAGTAAATATTATCCCCACTAAAGCCCCTTCGGGGCGACAGTTTGATTATCTACCCAAAATCGAAATTTTTACAGGTTTCACACTCTTTTTCTCCACAAAAACCACCAAATCCGTTCCGTCTTCGGTATCTCTAAATCCATAACGAAAGGCTCTTCCACGAGCTACATTCACACCATCCATTTTTAAAGTAATTTCACGGTTTAGCCAATTTTTTATAACAAAACAAGGGTTTTCAATCGGTGAATTTTCATTGGCTTCAATACTAAAATTCAAAGTCTTCGCTTGACTATTTGCGGTGATATGGTAGGCTCTTTCGGTTTGGTCATATTCACCTTTCAAAGATGGATTGGTAAATATTAATGAAGCAGGACTTGCCCATGAGTTGGTTAAATTCCGTAAATCTTCGGCTTTTTTATTGGTTAAGCCGTGCAGCATGATTTTGGTGTGGGTTTCTTCGGTAAGTTCGTAAGCGTCCCAGTTAATGTTGGTCAAAGATGAATGAGAGGCGTTATCGTCGGTCATGGCGTATCGTCCGTCTGATGGTTTTTGGGCAGCGGGCCAATGGTTCCACCACGGATACATACTTACATCACTTCGTAATTCGCCATTATAGACATTGAAAATAGCGTTTGCTTTTGGCGAAATTACCACGAAGGGTTTGAGTTGAGATTTAGTATTAATCAAGTGAATATTAGCCATTTCTGGCAAAGTTACATAGCCATATTTGTCTTTTTCTTTGGGTAAACCTTTGCCCCAATCGTAGGTATGGGTTTCGCCTTTCATGTTTGCTAAAGTAAGCCCGCCCGCCTCTAAAACTTGCTCTGGGCGTTGTCCTGGCCCCATTACTACCATTCCCTCCTGCCATTCGTGTTGAGATTGTGGCTGCGAACTGTGGAGAACAATTTTTCGTACTCCCACGCCATCAGGGTAAATCGTGTAATATTCATCGCCCCATTCGCCAAATCCCGAAAGCGAATCCACACGAGCCATGATATTGAGGTTATCAATCAAAGCATATCGCCAATGCACCACCGCACGGGCATCGTTGTTTTCCAAAATTCTCACGTTTGAGTATTGGCAACGTTTGTCAGACATGGGTTCATGGCAACCGTTTACGTCCCACGTTTCCAAAAATTCGTTGTTGTACCATATACCATTTTCAGTTACCCAATGCGGAATGTAACTCGTGCCACGCCAAAAAACGAATTTATGAGCGTTGTCATCAAAATTGACCACCACATCAGCTTGATTACTAACAGGCCAAGGATTGTCCCAAGCCTCGTAGAATTTTAAAGTAGTATAAACTGCCCCGAATTTGCTTGGTTTTGCTCCTGCTAATGGCAATGAACGAGTTTGAATCAATGGCGATGCTTGTGGTTTTGTTTTGTTATAATATTCAGTTATTTGATTGACTGACAG
>JAYWHL010000135.1:0-4119 GCA_043777715.1 Cytophagaceae bacterium
ATGATTCCAGACATCATAAACTCCACTTTTTCTATTTCAAAACCCTGTATATCAATGGAGATTTGGACTGGTAAATTGGCTTTATTTTGAAAAATAATAGAACGGAATGTTTTTATAAAATCAATGGCCTCAGGTTTTTCCCCTAGTCCTAGCAATACAATTTTTTGTCCATCAAGATTTGTAAAAGTGTTGCTTTCTTTGTTTTCTGCTTTACAAACAGTTGATACTAAATCGTAATTCAGATTATAGTTTGTAGCTATTTTGGTTAATCTTTCGATCAAAAAATCGTTTTGAGAAATAGGGCATAAAATTAGTTTTGAAATCGAATTGGAACTAAAGTTTGTAGAAATTATCATAGAATGTTAATTGGGGGTTGAAAAGCCCGTAGGGCTGTTAATTTGGTAGAAAAATGCCAAAAATTATACCTTCAAAGCCCCGTCGGGGCGGCACTTAATCCAAAATGCCGCCCCGATGGGGCTTTAGAACATTATAGGCATCATTTTTTACCAAAATTACGCCTCTCTGAGGCTAAAAATGTAATTTTAACCTATAATTCACATATAGAATTATGAAGGATTAAATTAGATTGCAATAATATGCACAAAACCTCTCAAGGCTAGGTAAAGTACTCGAATAATGATTTAACTCATTGAATTAGAGCATCATACATTATTTCAATAGGGTGTTTGGCAATTCGGCCAGTACCGTCTTTTATTTGATGACGGCAACTTGTTCCAGCCGCAGCAATAATCGTTTCTTGTGTTTGTTTTCTGATGGTTGGAAAAAGCACCAGTTCGCCAATTTGCATCGATAAGTCATAATGTTCGGCTTCGTAGCCAAACGAACCCGCCATGCCACAACAGCCCGACGGTATGAGTTGAACTTCAAAATTATCAGGCAAAGAAAGTACTTTTTTGGAAGGCGTTAATGACGACAAGGCTTTTTGGTAACAATGTCCATGCAATTTGATAAGTTTTTTTTCGGTTGAAAATTTATCTTTTTTAATGTTTTTCTTATCAATTTCTTGGGCAAAATATTCGTCAAATAAATAGGTATTTTCTGCAACTTTTTCGGCCATGGGTAGCATCTCCTTGGGTACTAATTCTAAGTATTCTTCCCTTAAAGTCAGAATGGCACTGGGTTCTATCCCCACAATGGCCGTACCGTCTTGAATGGCTTCAAAAAGTAAGTTTACGTTTTTGATAGCTATATTTTGAGCTTCTCTAAGCATTCCTTTTGATAAAAACGTTCTGCCACTTTCGATATGCGTAGGGATAACTACTTGATACCCCAATTTTTCAAAAAGTAAAATAAATTTTTGTCCTACTTCTACATCGTTATAGTTTGTAAATTCATCACAAAAGAGTAAAATTTTCTTTTTACGTTCGTTAGCTCTTCCTGTTTTGGGATTTATCAAATCCTTTTCGTTTGGTTTACGTCTCGTTTGCCATTTTTCTAGGGTTACATTTGCAATATTTGGAATACTACGTTTTGGGGCAAAACCCATTATTTTTTTGGCAATGCTTCCAGTAATGGCATTGTTCATTAAAAAATTATAAGCCCAAGGAATTTTAGATGCAATTTTGGTAAGTTTTGTGAAATTCCCAATCATCAAGGTTCTAAGTGGCGTACCGTATTTATCAAAATAATGTTGATAAAACTCAGCTTTTAACTTTCCAACATCAACACTACTCGGGCATTCGGCCTTGCAACCTTTACAACTCAAACACAAATCAAAAACCTCTTTTACCTCATCGGCTGCGACTTTTCCTGCACTTATAGCTTTTTTGTCAGTTTCGGGAACAAAAATATTATCAGGTAATAAATTTCCTTTCGGGGTTTGATTCGACAAATATTGGCGTAGCATATTTGCCCTAGCACGGGTCGTGTTTTTTTCGAGACGTGTAGCCATATAACTTGGACACATCGTTCCGCCTGTCAGTTCTGTTTTCCTACAATCTCCCGAACCCGAACATTTTTCTGTAAGCCTTAAAATGCTTTCTTGTTTATCGTAATTAAAATAGGTTACAATATTGGCTTTTGCTTGGTCTTGACTTACCCTCAAAAACTCGTTCATCGGTGGCGTATCCGTTATTTTGCCATGATTAAAAATTCCGTTGGGGTCAAAAGCCTCTTTAATTCTTTCAAAAAGAGCATAAATTTCTGGCCCCATAATACTTGGAATAAACTCGCCTCTTAATCTGCCATCGCCATGTTCGCCCGATAACGAACCTTTATATTTTTTGACCAAAAGGGTCGTTTCTTCCAAAATCGTTCTAAATTTCTTTTTTCCTTTGCTTGTTTTGAGATTCAACATTGGCTCAACGTGCAGTTCGCCTGCTCCAGCATGAGCATAATACGAAGCCTTAACCCCATGATAATCAAGTAATTGCTGTAAGTCTCTGATATAATTTGGTAAATCCTCAACGGCAACGGCACAATCTTCGATTAAATTTACGGGTTGCACATCGCCAGGCATATTTCTTAATAAACCCAAACCGCCTTTGCGTACTTCCATTGCTTTTTTGGAATCATCGCCCATCAAGAGTGGAAAAGCATAGCCAAGATTTTTTTGTTTCAAATCCATTATCAGCCTTTCTGCCCAAGCGTGAATCTCGTCTTGGGTTTCGGCAAAAAACTCGACCATCAAAATTGCCTCGGGGTTTCCTTCTATAAAAAAGCGGTTGGGGCGATATTCGTTACTTTGGAGTGTAAAATCTAAAATAAATTTATCTACAAGTTCAGAAGCATAAGGTTTATGAGCCATTGCTACTAAATTGGCTTCCAATGATTCTTGTAAAGAGGTACAGTGAATACACAAAAGGCCGCTATTTTTGGGAGGTAAATCAAGTAAATTCAACTTGATTTCGGTCATAAAACAGAGTGTACCTTCGGAACCAGCTATTAGTTTACAGAGATTAAACTGTTCCCAAGTATCCGAAAAAGGACTTGTGTTTAGCAATGCGTCTAAGGCATACCCAGTGTTACGGCGGGTAACGGTTTTTTTAGGAAACTTATTTTTTATTAATTCTTGATTATTCGGTTTTAGTAAAATATCAGAAACTGTTTTGTAAATTTTATTTTCAAGGGTCTCTTTTTCGTTTTCTGAGAAAGACTTATTCTTGAAATCTACATCAGATAGCATTCCAAAGGTTATGTCCGAACCGTCTGATAGATAACCTTTTACCTCTAATAAATGGTCTCGGGTAGTTCCCCAAACGATAGAGTGCAACCCACAACTATTATTACCAACCATGCCTCCAATCATAGCACGACTTGCGGTGGAGGTTTCAGGGCCAAAAAACAAGTTATGTTTGGCTAGAGCTTTGTTCAAATCGTCTCTAATCACGCCTGGCTGTACCCTTACCCACTTTTCTTCTACATTAATTTCTATTATTTTATCAAAATGTTTAGAAATATCAACCACCAACCCAGCTCCTACTACCTGCCCTGCCAACGATGTTCCTGCGGCTCGTGGAATTAGGCTAATGTTTTGATTATTAGCAAATTGAATCAGTTTTTTAATATCTTCATTTGTTTTTGGAATAGCCACTGCAACTGGTTTTTCTTGATAAACCGAGGCATCTGTGGCGTAAACTAGGCGGTGGGCATGGCCTGTACCTGTATCTTCAAAATAAAGAGACCCTTCCAGTTGATTTCTTAACTCTAAATATGCGTTATTAACAGTCATTAAAGGTTGTGATAATATTATTTCTAAAAATTAAAATGGCGATTTATATACGTTATCTAATTCAAAATCAAATCAATAGCCAACTGCGGTATCGTCTCCACGAGGGTCTGCTCCGCCTTCTAGGCTTCCGTCTGGCCTTACTAAAATACAGTCCATTCGTCCCATCGTAGATTTTTGGAGTTCGAGGTTGTATCCTCTTTTTCTTAGTATTTCTAAAACGGCTTCTTCAAAACCATTTACTTCAAAAACGGTTTTGTCAGGCAACCATTGATGATGAAACCTAGCGGCACTCACGGCTTGTTGCATACTCATTCCGTGTTCGAGTACATTGAGTGCGGCCTGAAAAACCTGCGTAATAATCGTTGAACCTCCAGGCGTTCCTAAAACCATTAATAATTTACCATCTTTTTCAATAATTGTAGGTGTCA
>JAYWHL010000136.1:0-4110 GCA_043777715.1 Cytophagaceae bacterium
GAAACCATAATGAGTCAAGATAGTGTAGTGGTTGGAGAGGTTTCTGTGAATGGAAAAAAAGTGCCAGTTAAAAATAAAGTTTCGGCCAAATTGACAACAAATTATAAAATTGTGCTTTCTAAGGGGTTGCTGGCTATGAAGGTCATAGACAAAGCAACCAATAGGATTTTGGCTGATGAAAGAATAGAGGGGAATTATGAATGGAGAACTGATTGGGGTAATTTTAATGGAGACGAAAGGGCTTTGACCGACAAACAAAAGAGTATGTGTAAGAATAACGAAGGGCAGATTCCGCCACCACAAACACTTTTTATAGAATTTTGTAAACCCATCTACGACCAAGTAACTTACAAGATTAGAAGGTTTTACGAAAAATATTAAGCACTATTTTTGATATTTGGAATAAAAAAGGTATTTTTGCACCCCAATATAAACAGGGGACGGGTTCCCCACTAAACAAGTCGAACAATGGCTGTAAAAATCAGATTATCACGTCGTGGACGTAAAAAATTAGCGATGTATGACATCGTTGTAGCTGATGCGAGGTCTCCTCGTGATGGTAAATTCATCGAAAAATTAGGTACTTACAATCCTAATACCAATCCTGCCTCTATCACATTGAATGTTGATGGTTCTGTTAAATGGTTGATGACTGGTGCTCAACCAACCGATACTGCCCGTGCAATATTGGCCTACAAAGGAGTTTTGATTAAGAAACACTTGCAAGTGGGTGTAAACAAAGGGGCTATAAGCCAAGAAGTTGCTGACGAAAAGTTTGCTGTTTGGGCAACTGCCAAAGATGCTAAGATTTCAGCTAAGAAAGACGGTCTTTCTGACAAGAAAGATGCAACTAAGAAATCACAATTAGAAGCCGAAGCCAAGAAAAATACAGCTAGAGCAGATGCAATCGCCAAAAAATATCAAGTAGAAGAAGCTCCAGTAGAAGTAGTTGCAGAAGAAGCCGTTGAGGCTGCCGAAGCTGTGGTTACTGAAACTCCTGCCGAAACTGCTGAATAATTTTTAGATTTTACTTTAAGGAATACATGTTTGTCGTACGATAAACATGTATTTTTTGTTTTTAACACAATCAAAAATCAAAAACATGACACAAGAAGATTGTTTTGAACTAGGCCATATTTCAAAAACACACGGTTTGAAAGGCGAAGTAGTGCTGTTCTTAGATGTTGATAATCCAGAGGCTTACGAGGATATGGAAAGTATGTTTATTGAAGTAAGAAACGAGCTAGTTCCGTTTTTTATCGAACAAATGTATATTCGTGGAAGTAAGGCTATCGTAAAATTTGAAGGCTTTGAAAACATCGAAAAAGCTACTGAATTATTAAAGAAAAAGGCTTTTTTGCCCCTTGATAATCTCCCCGAACTCAAAGACGGCCAGTTTTATTACCATGATGTAATTGGCTTTAGGGTAATTGACAAAACATTGGGAAGTTTGGGCTTGGTAAGTTCCGTATATAGCCTAGATCAAGGGGATTTATTAGTGATGGAATACCAAGAAAAAGAGGTTTTGATTCCGATAAATGATACCAACGTTTTGAAAGCCGATATGGAATTGATGGAAATTTATGTTGATTTGCCAGACGGTTTGCTCGAAGTTTACCTAAACGATTAGGGAACGGAAAAACAACAACTTATAACATTTATACGATACTTTTATCGCTATTTAAATCCTATTTTTCATTTAATAGCGGTGCTATTCGCCTCAAAATAGGCTATAACTACCAAGAAAATAATCAGTAAAAACCTTTACAAGTTATTATTTACCCGTTCCTAACCATGAGAATTGACATCATAACGTGTTTGCCAAAATTACTAGAAAGTTTTTTTGAATATTCTATTTTAAGTAGGGCAATTAAGGCTGGTTTGGCCGAGGTTTATCTGCACGATTTGAGAGATTATTCTCAAAATAAACATAAAAAAATAGACGACTATCCCTTTGGTGGTGGTGCGGGAATGGTAATGAGTATAGAGCCTATCTCGTTGTGTATTAATTATTTACGAGAGCAAAGAACTTATGACGAGATAATTTACATGACCCCAGACGGGGATATTTTTGAGCAACAAATGGCCAACAAAATGTCTATGGCTCAAAACCTGATTATTCTCTGTGGGCATTACAAAGGGGTGGACCAGCGGGTGAGGGATATGTATATAACAAAAGAAATTTCTATTGGTGATTTTGTGCTTTCTGGGGGCGAAATTCCCGCTGCTGTTGTTGCCGACGCCTTGATTAGGTTAATTCCTGGCGTACTTTCTGACGAAACTTCGGCCTTAACCGATTCTTTTCAAGACAACCTACTTGCACCTCCTGTTTATACCCGTCCTGCCAATTTTCAGGGTGTCGTGGTGCCTGATGTTTTGTTGAGTGGCCATGAAAAGAAAATTCAAGAATGGCGACTTCAAAAAGCAGTAGAGAGAACCAAGGAAAAAAGACCAAATTTATTGTGATTTGGCATGATTATTGACAAATTATAATTTTTCAATATTTTAATACGTAGCATTGTTTTAGTTTATTTTTTATAATTATTTGAATGAAACGTTATATTATTATTATTAAATATTCGTAGGTAACTGCTTGATTTTTAGATTGATAATTTTTTTATGTTACAAATATGGGTTTCATAAATCGGTAATTACGTGTATATACATCAATTTGGTTTGATTTTTGCTGGATTCAGAGTATAAACGTCGAATTGGTACTAATATCAATCTTTTTCTGCGGAATTTATTTCGACCCGTCCCGATACTTTTTGATTTTAGAGGATTTTCGTAGCTCACCCTAATCCCCAAAATTAAATTATGTTCTGTCCAAAATGCACCTCAAAGTATTGCGTAAAAGCAGGCTTTGTACAGCAAAAACAAAGGTATAAGTGCAATAATTGTAATCTGCACTTTATCGACCCAGCTCAAAAAGAACAAGGAATGCCTATTGAGTTAAAGAAAAAAGCAATTGCCGCTGTAAAAGCTGGCACGAGTATTCGCCAAACGGCCCGAAACATTGGTATTTCTCATGTTAGTGTTTTGAAGTGGCTGAAACAAGATAGTTAATACAAAAAAGAGCAACCTTCATGGTTGCTCTTTTTTTGTATTTTATTGTTATATTTTTTCAAAAATCTAAATGTGCATTGAGCCACTCAGGGTCGAATCTAGTGCCATATTTTTTGTAAAATTCGATGCTTGGTTTGTTCCATTCCAAAACTTGAAACATCATTCCTGTGCTTTTACTTCGTTTCCCTTCTTCGATTATCGCCTCAAACAACAAACTACCTACGCCTTTACCTCTACAGGTTTCGGTAACAATAATGTCTTCGAGATAAATCCTTTTGCCTTTCCACGTAGAATATCGATAATAAAAAACGGCTATACCAATAATGTTTTCTTGTTCTTTTGCCACAAAAAACTCAAAAATCGGATTCTCTCCAAATCCATCTTTGGCCATCATTTCTACGGTATTACTCACTTCGTGTAGAGCTTTTTCATAAATGGCCAATTCTTTTATTAGCTCTAAAGTTTGAGGGAGGTCATTTATTGTCCCTTTTGTAATCAAATATTCTTGCATATTATTTAGCATATCGTTTCGTAATAATCTTTCCAATTTTTTATCAATTCGGTCATATCTTGGGGTAAATCGCTTTCAAATTGTACCCATTCGTTTGTTTTGGGGTGGATAAACCCTAGTGATTTTGCATGAAGGGCTTGACGAGGACAGGTTTCTAACTGCTTTTTAATAAAATTCAGATATTCATTTCCTTGGCGGCCTCTCAAAATTTTATCGCCTCCATAGGTTTCGTCATTAAATAGTGGGTGGCCTATGTGCTTGAAATGTACCCTGATTTGATGCGAACGGCCTGTTTCTAAATTACATTTCACTAAACTTACGTATTTGTAATCTTCGATCACTTCATAATGTGTTAAGGCATTTTTTCCATGGCTACCATCAGGAAAAGCGTCCATTATTTTTCTGTCCTTCAAACTACGCCCTACATGGGCATTAATCGTTTGTTTCTCTTTTTTGAGTTCACCCCATACCAAGGCGTAATAGGTGCGTTCGATGGTGTGATTAAAAAACTGTTTGGCTAGGAAGGTCATGGC
>JAYWHL010000137.1:0-4105 GCA_043777715.1 Cytophagaceae bacterium
CCACGCTTCAAATGCGTGGCACGCCTGTACATAAGAATATTGCTTTTGCAAAGGTGTTTGAAGGGCTGCCAACCATGGAAATAAACCCTGCTACTTCCCAATTTCATTGCCTATATTCTTAATCAATCCCTCAAATTTAGTTCGTTTCAAGGCCGATTTACCAAAAATTCCTGTAAAAACCTCTTGACTAATATCCAACCAGTCTTGATTTTTGAATGATTTTAGTTCGGGAGAGAGGTTAAAAAGTGGCTCTTGGTGGGGCTTGCTAAATCTATTCCATGGACAAACATCTTGGCAAATATCACAGCCAAAAATCCAATTTTCAAACTTGCCTTTCATTTCTTGCGGTATGGCCTCTTTGAGTTCTATCGTAAAATAACTGATACACTTGCTGCCGTCCACCACAAAAGGCTCTGTTATGGCATCGGTCGGGCAGGCGTCTATACATTTCGTACAAGTACCGCAGTAGTCTTTGATTGGGCCGTCGGGCATTAGCGGCAAATCAATAATAAGCTCGGCAATAAAAAAGAAACTCCCCATCTGTTTATTTATCAAATTACTGTGCTTGCCCAGCCAGCCTAAACCTGCTTTTGCCGCCCAAACTTTGTCCATTACGGGAGCCGAATCCACAAAAGCCCTGCCTTGTACTTGCCCAATGTGTGCTTGGATTTCAAACAATAATTCCTTGAGTTTATTTTTAATAACCACGTGATAGTCAGTCCCATAAGCGTATTTAGAAATTTTGAAATCTTCTAAATTTTCGGGTAAACGTTCGGCTGGATAATAATTATACAACAACGAAACCACCGATTTGGCACCCTCTACCAATAGCCTGGGGTCTAGCCGTTTGTCAAAATGGTTTTCCATGTATTTCATCTGGCCGTGTTGCTGGGAATGTAGCCATTTTTCGAGTTTTGGGGCTTGTTCTTCCAAAAAATCGGCTTTGGCAATGCCACAAAAATCAAAACCCAAGGCAAGGGCTTTTTGCTTAATAAAATGGCTATGCTCTTGGGCAAGGAAATCTGAAGTGGTCATGGAGAGGAATGTTCTGCCAAGTTGTCATAATTTTTTGGTTTGGCAAAGTAATTGTCTATTTTTTCTGACAATAAATTATACGTAAAATAGATATGAAACCAGACGAATTGCAAGAAGAAGAGCCAATTACGACACAAGAGCCTGTCAATGAGGCCGAAATCCAAACGGAAGAAAGCCCAGAAATGCCACAAGAAGAGGTTTCGGAACTGGATAAAGCCTATATTGAATTGGCCGAAATGAAAGATAAATACCTACGGCTATATGCAGATTTTGAAAATTTTAGACGTCGCACCGCCAAAGAACGCCTAGAATTGATGCAAACCGCTGGCGAAGACGTGATTGTGGCGATGCTCCCTCTCTGGGACGACATAGACCGTGCCTCGGCAACGTTCGATGCCAATACCGAAACCGTTGATAAAGTGGGCGTAGAGTTGATTTTTAACAAATTCAAAACTACGCTTGGCGTAAAAGGCGTAAAGCAAATAGAAGCCAAAGGGCAGGATTTTAATGTAGATATGCACGAATCTATCACACAGTTTCCTGCACCAACCGAAGACCTTAAAGGCAAAGTAATTGACGAAATAGAACGTGGTTACACCCTTAACGACAAAGTGATTCGCTTTGCAAAAGTGGTGGTGGGAATGTAGTTTTTTTAAGGAGGCAGGAGTTTTGGAGACAGAAATGAGAAGGTAGAAGACAGTATTCCCAAGCCCCCAACGGAGCGAGATTTATTAGCGAGAGGTTTAGCCCCTCAAAAAGGGAAATAGGAACAAAAAATAAAACAATGGCAAAAAGAGATTATTATCAAGTGTTGGGAATGGACAAAAGTGCCAGTGCCGATGAAATAAAAAAAGCCTACCGTAAGTTGGCCATACAGTATCACCCAGACAAAAACCCTGGAGATGCCGCCGCCGAAGAAAAATTTAAGGAAGCTGCCGAGGCCTATGACGTTTTGAGTAATCCCGAAAAAAAACAACGCTACGACCGCTTTGGTCATGCAGGAATGGGCGGGGCGGCTGGTGGCGGAGGCCAATATGGCGGAATGAACATGGAAGACATCTTTTCGCAATTTGGAGATGTTTTTGGCGAAGGTAGTCCTTTTGGGAGTTTCTTTAGTGGGGGTGGTGGCGGCCAACAACGCCGTAACGTTCGTAAAGGCTCCGACCTTAGAATAAAACTAAAACTAGACCTATCCGAAGTGGCGGCGGGTGTAGAAAAAAAGATAAAAGTAAAACGCCACGTGACTTGCACTAGCTGTAATGGTAATGGCTCCAAAAACGGTACTGCCATCAAAACCTGTACCACTTGCAACGGCCAAGGCCAGGTGCGTAGATTACAGCAAAGTGTTTTAGGTCAAATGGTGGTGTCGTCGCCTTGTCCTACTTGTAATGGCGAAGGCAAAATCATTGAAACTCGCTGCGATGTGTGCTTTGGCGAAGGCCGTATGCTTTCTGAGGATTTGATAACCATACCCCTCCCAGCGGGTGTGTCAGAAGGAATGCAACTATCAATGGCGGGTAAGGGCAACGTGCCTCCAAGAGGTGGCGTGGCTGGCGACCTCCTGATTGTGATAGAAGAAGAACCCCACGAAGAGTTGAGCCGTGAGGGCAACAACGTGATTTATGACCTATACATTAGTTTTATAGATGCCGTAATGGGCGTGAGTGTAGAAGTCCCAACCATAGATGGCAAAGCCCGTATAAGCCTAGAGGCTGGTACACAAAGTGGTAAAATATTAAGACTAAAAGGCAAGGGAATCCCACAATTAAATAGCTACACCAAGGGCGACCAACTGGTGCATATCAACGTTTGGACACCCAAGCAATTGACTGGCGAAGAACGAAGCCTTTTGGAAAAACTAAGAAATTCGGCCAATTTTCAGCCAAAGCCAAACAAAAGCGACAAAGGATTTTTTGAAAAAATGAAAGATTTTTTTGATTAATACCACCAAAATTCTAAGCTCATGACCTTTACAGTGCCAACGTCTGACCAAGATTTAGAGCAAATTTTAGCCTTACAGCAACAAAATCTAAAAACTTCGCTAGACCCGCAAACTATTCATAGCCAAGGTTTTGTAACGGTGGTACATGATTTTGAATTAATCAAAAAAATGAACCAAACCGCTCCACAAGTTATCGCCAAAGATGGCCACAGGGTAATTGGTTATGCCCTGACCATGCCAAGAAGCCTTAGCGAAGCCGTGCCTGTGTTGAAACCTATGTTTGAAATGATTGCCCAACTGGATTTTGAAGAAAAAGCAATCGGCCAAATGTCGTATTATGCCATGGGGCAAATATGCGTAGCAGATGGATACAGAGGACAGGGAGTTTTTGATGGCCTCTATCAGCATCATAAAGCCTTGTATTCAAGCACTTACGACCTCATTTTAACAGAAATCTCAACCAGCAATACCCGCTCTATGGCTGCCCACCAGCGAGTTGGCTTCAAAACCATTCATACCTTCATGGACACTACCGACGAATGGAATATCGTGGCTTGGGATTGGAAATAACCTCAAAAACACCGCATAATATTACCACCAAAAACCCATCAAACTAGTATTTATTTGCTAGTTTGGTGGGTTTTTGGTGCTTTATTATTTATTTTGTAATTGTACTTACTGTATCAAAAAACATCAGTCAGAATTTAAAAGAAACCTTCAAAAACATCAAATTATGCAAAGACGAAAATTTATTAAAGACACCCTAACAGGGCTACCGCTAATTTTAGCAACTCCAACTTTGTTTGCCTCCTGTGGAAAAGACGACGAAGTTTCCCAACCTAATGGAAAGACCGTAATCGTTGTTGGGGCAGGTATTTCGGGGCTTGCGGCGGCCAATAAATTAAAGAAAAAAGGATTTACCGTAATTGTACTGGAAGCCCAAGCAAAAGTTGGTGGACGGTTGCGGACAGACAGAAGCCTTGGCGTGGCTTTTGATGAAGGGGCAAGCTGGATACATGGCCCCAAAGGAAATCCAATTACTGATTTAGCTTCGCAATCGGGGGCAAATACCTTCTTAACCGCTGATGACAACGTTGCGGTTTACGATACCAACGGGTCTGCTTATTC
>JAYWHL010000138.1:0-4103 GCA_043777715.1 Cytophagaceae bacterium
TCGATGGTGTAATGTACGTGCTGAATCAACAAAAAAATGGCTAATAAAACACAGGCAATAAAAGAAAAAATACGATCTGTTTTTTTTTCTAAATTCAAAAATATCAAAATCAAAGTAGAGGTATGCCCCGAAAAGAAAAGGTCTTTGGTTATATAACCGCCCTCGCCATAAAAATAATTGGCGATAGGGTCGGCCAAGGCAATGAGGTTGGCAGGAGGCTCCAGGGGAAACAACAAAATAGTAGCAAACCGCAACAGGGTAAGAAAAATATAGCCTATCAGAAAATTGAGCAGCACTTGGGGTTTATAAAGAAGCCGCCAAAAAAGTAACAAAGCAGATGCCCAAATACATAAAAAAACAGGCAACGACATATCCATACTAGGTATTTGGGCCAAGAGCCAGTCGTTTAATTTTCGGCCATTTTGTTGTTGAATAAAACCAAAAAAGTAAGGGAATATTACTAAAATAACGAGGGTAATAAAAATAGAAATACTAAGTTTTTTACGGAAAATAGGCAAAGCCAATGCCATTTGCCAAATAGATTTAATATCAGAAAACATGGAAAAAATAATGAATGATTAGATGATGAATTTTTGAGGATATATTTATACTTACCTATCTGTATTGAGTTTTGGGGCTTTCATGGTATATCGGATTAGTACTTTTTTGTTAGAGATTTTTTCGAGGAGGGGCTTCAATATTTTCTCGGCGTTGGCCTTGGTTTGTTCCAAAATACCCATCTCCAAGGCCGATGCCTGAATCTGGCTTTCGGCTTGTTTAAAGGCTTCGTTCACGAGTTCGGCTTCGTCCAAAAAAGCATATTCAGTATTATAAACCTTTGATTTTGAGTGGTCTATCTTAAAACTACATATTTCGGGGTCTGGCAAATGCACTACCATGGTGTCGTCGGTGCTGGCAATATCGCTGGCTTTTATTTTGGTTAAATCTATACACCCAACGGCCTGGCCCTGCACGATAAGCAAAGCCTTGGCATTCGGAAAAAGTAAAGGTTTTTGTACCTGATGCTCCACTACATCTCTAAAATTATATTGTACCAACTCCAATTTGCCTAGGGCCGATATTTCGGTTACAACCAAATTATGGTTTGTTATGGTTTCTTGGCTCGGAAACCAAGCCATGTTTTTGAAGCGTTCCCAGCCATAAACACTAGCTACGATAACTCCAACCAAAAAAAGTAATCTGAATAATAGTTTCATAGTAAATGTGAGATTTACGATTTAATACCTTTACGAATTTGCCTAAATAAACACAGATTTCGTTTTTTTTGGCCAATTTTGTAGCCCCAAATATACACTCATTTTGCATTTATACCTCCACATTCCGTTTTGCAGACAAGCCTGTCATTACTGCGATTTTCATTTTAGTACGAGTCTAAAACAAAAATCGGAAATAGTAAATGCCCTTTGCAAAGAGATAGCATTACAGCGACATTATCTCAAAAATAATCACTTAAAAACGATTTATTTTGGAGGCGGCACTCCCTCGCTCCTATCCGAAGCCGAACTCCAGCAAATTTTTGATTGTATCCATAGCCATTTTGACGTAGAAGCCCATGCCGAGATAACCCTAGAGGCTAATCCAGACGACTTAAACGCCGCTCAAATCAAGCTATTTAAGCAAATGGGAATCAATCGATTAAGCATAGGTTTACAATCTTTCAATCAAAAACACCTTGATTTTTTAAACAGAATACACTCCAACACCGAGGCCGAAACTTGTATTAAAATCTCACAAGACCTTGGCATAGAGAACATTAGTATTGATTTGATTTATGGCATTGCCTTGCCCAATACCGATGCTATTGATAATTGGGCGATGGATTTGGCACAGGCCACAACACTAGGCGTACCCCATATATCGGCCTATTGCCTTACGATAGAACCACAGACTGTTTTTGGAAATTGGCTCAAAAAAAAGAAAATACTGCCCATTAACCAAGACCTTTCGGCTCAACATTTCGAGATGCTCTTGGCACATCTTTCACAAAACGACTACGAACAATACGAGGTTTCTAATTTTTGTAAGGCCGATGCCCAAAGCCGCCACAATAGTAGTTATTGGCAACACGAAGCCTATTTGGGTATTGGCCCTTCGGCACATTCGTTTGATGGCCAAAGCCTTAGGCAGTATAATGTGGCTAATAACCAAAAATATTTACAGGCCGTTACCCAAGGAAATATACCATGCAGCTTTGATGAATTATCTAAAGAAGACCAACTTAATGAATACCTACTGATTGGCCTAAGAACCAAATGGGGGAGTAATTTTGACAAGATTGCAGGTTTGGGGTTTCCTGATTTTAGGGAAGAAAAAGCGAATTTACTTTTACAATTCGAGCAAATTGGTTGGTTATCAAAAAACAACAAGGCTCTTGTATTAACCCAAAAAGGCAAGCTATTTGCTGATAAAATTGCAGCCGATTTGTTTGTTTGAAATCGTTGTTTTGATGGCAACTTTTGGCAATGAAGTAAAAATTCACAGAGGAACGAAGGAATAGAGGAACAGAGGAACGAAGGAACAGAGAAATGAAGGAACAGTGGAACGAAGGAACAGAGGAACAGTGGAACAGAGAAACAGTGGAACGAAGGAACAGAGGAACAGGGGAACGAAGGATTCAAATTCAGTTTCTTACAAGTAGTTTGTGGCTTAAAAATCACAAACTATCTGATTACTAGACATTTGTTGGTAGAAATTAAGAAAAATAGAAGTAAGGTAATGCTCTGAATTACGGTATATTTTATAAAAATGTCCAATATTCAAATAAAAAATAGCTGTATTGGCACTTACTTTTTTAATAGGTTCCGCAAGGTATAAAAAAATATTTCTCTCCTTTATGCTGCTAAATTCAAGATGATAATAATTGATTTTAAGTAGTTTTTAGTAACCTACTACAAAATAAACCACAAAGGCACACAAAGACTTGATATTCAAATTATTATAAATGGTTCAGGGCTTTTTAACTGAGTACTGGACGATTCTACAAAATATAGCATAACATAGAAGTTTGTCTAAGAATATTGCTTTCGCAAAGGTGTTTGGTGAGCCACCAACCACGGAAACGGAAACACAAAGATTTGAAATTCAGTTTTCTCTAAATCGTTAATTTTCCAAACCTTGTAAATAGCCTACCAAATTGGCTAGGTCTTGTTCTTTTAAACCTAAAGATGTGGGGTCGGGCATGAGCGATTTTTCCATTTTTACCTTACTTTTTATATCCTCGGCTTTGATATTTATCAGTTGGCCGCCCATATCTTTGAGGCTAATGGTTTTGCCTTCACCTACCAAAAATCCAATATAAGTTTGGCCTTTTTTGGTGGTTATGTTCCAAGTTTCGTAGCCAAAAACAATATTTGCCGAAGGATTAATGATGGCATCGAGCAAACCGAGTTTATCAAATTTTTTGTGGATATTGCTTAAATCGGGTCCAATTTCTGCTCCTTTTTCTCCAATTTTATGGCAATTGGCACAGTATAAACCAAAAATATCTTTGCCTTTATCAACATTCCCTGCCATTCTTGTTACAAAATCTAGTTTGAGGGTTTGGCCGTTTCGAGTAAAAAACTGACTGGCCACAATCCTAACCTTTGCATCAGGATTATTAAAAATATCCTCGCTTATTTCTTTGGCAATGGCATCGTCGAGGGCATAAGTCGCCTTTAAGTCTATCAAAACATTGCCACCATCAGGGTCTTTGGCCATTTGCTTTGCCGAAGCTATGCGGTCGGCCAAGGGCAATTGTTGGTTTTGTAGTTTCTTTTTTAATTCGGCCATTTTCTTTTGATTAGGAGTCATTACGGTTGCCAACTGCTTTTCCCAGTCCAGCATATCGGCCCAGTCGTTGCCTCGCCTAAAATTGAGCCACCATAAGGCTTGTGTCGAAACGTCTTTGAGCGGCACGCTACTCAACTCAAGCATGGCCTGTGCGGCAGCTTTGTTGTTGATAAAAGCCAGTGTGGTAAGGGCTTTTCGGTGGCCTTGTTCTGATACGCTTGAATAAATACATCTATTTTTGAGGTCGGCAATGGCCGCAAGGGGGTGAAGTCTAAAGGTCAGATTTTCCATAACAACTCCCCATTTTTCAG
>JAYWHL010000139.1:0-11660 GCA_043777715.1 Cytophagaceae bacterium
ATTTTGGGAAATGGTGGGGCTGCCAAAGCCGTTAAGGTAGCCTTGCAAGATTTAGGGATTTCGTATCAATTGGTATCTCGTACAAAAGCCCAAAATCAATTAAGCTATCAAGATTTATCAGAAGAAATTATCAGAGACAATCGACTGATAATCAATACTTCTCCCGTAGGAACGTTCCCAAATATTGATGATTCGCCTGATATTCCCTATCAGTTTCTGACTTCAAAACACCTACTTTATGACCTCGTTTACAATCCACTACAAACTCAATTTATGGCCAAGGGCATTGCCCAAGGAGCATCGGCAATAAACGGCCTTCCGATGCTACACTTCCAAGCCGAAAAAGCATGGGAGATTTGGCAAACACCCTAGCTAAAATTTTGAATTTTTTCCGTGCTAGGCGGCTCACCAAATACCTTTGCGAAAGTAATATGCTTAGATAATTTTCTATGATATGCCATTTTTGTAAAATTGTCCAATACCCATGAAATGCCTAAGCATAATACGCTAAAGCGGCTTTCATTTCTTTTTTTGAGGCTTCAACGTCATAACTACAAGAACCAGCGGAGGTTAGGAGCGAAAAGCGAACTTGTCCATTTTTATTTTTTTTGTCTTGTAAAGTCAAACCAATAATGGCTTCAAAGTCGGTTTGAGGAATATTTACTTTGCCATAAATTGTAAAAATAAATTCTTCAATTTGTTCCAATGTTTCGAGGGCTATCAGTTTTCGTTTATAGCTCATATACGCCTCAACAATCATTCCTATGGCAATGGCCTCTCCGTGCAGGAGGTGTTGTTTTGGTTTGTTGAGATAAAAAGTTTCGATGGCATGGCCAAGCGTATGCCCAAAATTTAGAATTTTACGAAGCCCTTTTTCGGTAGGGTCTTGTGCCACAACTGCTTGTTTGATGCCCACGGAGTGAGCAATTAAATCCCCCCAATTTTGCTGTCCCCAGTCTTGTTTTCTTAGAATCTCCCATTTTTTGCCGTCCATTATCAAGCAATGTTTAATGGCTTCGGCAAAACCCGAACGTAGTTCTTTTTCGGGTAAAGTTTTCAAGAAAACGGGGTCTATTAATACTGCGTTTGGAATTTGAAAAACACCAATATGGTTTTTGAGTCCTTCAAAATCAATTCCTAATTTTCCGCCCACGCTGGCATCAACTTGGGCCAAAAGAGTTGTCGGAATTTGTATAAAATCAATACCCCGTTTGTAGGTGCTGGCACAAAAGCCCCCCATGTCGCCAATAACCCCCCCACCAAGATTTATCAAAAGGGCATGGCGGTCGAGTTCGGCCTTGGTCATAACTTGCCAAATATGCTCGCAAGTTGCCAAGGTTTTATGTTGCTCACCGCTTTTTATTTGTATTAAATTATGTTTGGGTAACAGCGTTTTGAGCAAGGGATAACAGTATTTTTTGGTATGTTCATCAACCAAAACGATGATTTGTTGGTAAGATTTTGTAGCCAAAAAATGGGTCAAACTTTCGGTAATTGGAGCAATGATTACAGACATAAATTAAAGGTAGGAAAAAAAGGATTATAGAAAAACGATTTTGATTTTGACTAGACATACTTGAAACATATCGCAATTTAGGGTTTTCGTCTCAAAACGCCACCACTTAACCCCATTAGCCTTGTTTTTGTCAAACAATATAACGAAATTGTGATGTTAAATTAACTTAAAATCAATGCTAGATGAAACAATTTTTACGAACAAAATTTAGTTTGTTGCTCGTGCTGGTGGCTTTTTCGCTACAATCAGCCATGGCACAAGACCGTACCGTGAGTGGTAAGGTTACCTCGAAAGAAGACGGTACAGCCCTGCCAGGGGTTAGTGTATCGGTAAAAGGAACAACCAAAGGCGTTTTGACCAACGCTGAAGGTAATTACAAAATCTCCGTTAGTGGCGATGCTACTTTGTCTTTTAGTTTTATTGGAATGGCTTCAAAATCAGTAAAAGTAGGTAGCCAAACCAAAATAGACGTAAGTATGGTAGAGGCCGATAACTCGCTTAATGAAGTAGTGGTTACGGCCTTGGGTGTAAAACAAGAGAAAAAAGCACTAGGTTATGCCGTGGCGGAGGTAAAAGGCGAGGAAGTGGCCGAAACAGGTCGTGGTAACTTTTTAGATGCCCTCCAAAGCCGTGTGCCAGGTTTGTCTGGTGTAACAACGGGTGGCTCGCCAGGGTCTTCATCTTCAATCAACTTGCGTGGATTTTCTTCTATTGGAGGAAACAACCAGCCCCTTTTTGTTATCGACGGTTTGCCCGTAGATAACCGCACGATGGGTCAGGGGGCTTTGGGTTCGGACCAACCCAACCGTAACAGTGATTATGCCAACCGTATTTCTGACATCAATCCAAACGATATAGAATCTATCACTGTACTGAAAGGTCCAGAAGGTGCTGCCCTTTATGGCATTGATGCCGCCAACGGTGCGATTATCATTACTACAAAAAGAGGAAAAGTGGGTGGTATTAAAGTAAACTTTGATACCCGTTTCAAAACAGAAGACGTGTATCGTTTTCCAGAAGTACAAAAAACTTATGGAAGAGGAATCCAAGGGCAGTCATCACCAACAGCAACCAATTTTTTTGGTCCGAAATATCCTGAAAATACCCAGTTTTATGACAACGCTCAAAACTTTTTCCAACAAGGAACAATGCTTACCAACAACCTGAGCGTTGAAGGCGGAACTGACAAAGCAACGTATATTTTTTCAAGCCAATACAGCGACTGGAAGGGCGTAGTGCCAACTACAGGCCAAAAAAGCCTTACCGTAAAACTGCGTACTACCATGAAAATTGGTAACAAAATGGAAATCGAGCCTTCTATTTCTTACATCGACCGTTCGGTAACCAAGGCGTTTAGAGGAAGTAATGGCTTTATGTTATCTCTATTAGCTTGGCCAGGAAATGACGACGTACAAAATTCACTAAATTCAGATGGCAGCAGAAGAGTTTTGTTACCAAATGGCTTAACAGGCGAACTTGATAACCCATTTTTTAGTGTAAACAAAAACAAAAATACAGACCGAACCAACCGTACCTTGGCAAACCTTGGTTGGAGATACAAACCAGCCGATTGGATAAATTTTGATGCAACTTTTGGTGCAGATTTATACACTACTCGTGGAAATACTTTTGCCAATCCAGAATCTAATATCGTTATCAACTCAACTTCTGGTGGAGGTGGTGCTAACTCGGGTGGGGCTTTAGAGCAGTTTGTGGAGGTAAGTCAATTACTTAATGCAAAGTTTGCGGCCACTATCAAGAAAAAAATCGGTAAACTAGACACTCGTATTTTATTAGGAACGGCCATCGAAGACCGTCGCTATGAGGTAAATAGCTATTATGGTGAAAAATTTTATGAGCCAGAATTTAATGCTATTTCTAATACGGATATTCTTACGCAACGTGCCAAATATTATGTAGAGCAACGCCGTTTGTTGGGTGCTTTTGGTTCGGCAACTTTTGAATACGATGGTTTCTTGACATTGACGGTTTCAGGCCGTAACGACTGGACATCTACCTTGCCCGAAGCCAATCGCTCGTTTTTCTATCCATCGGTTTCAACGGCCTTTAACTTTACCGAAATTCCAAGCGTAAAAGGTACATTAGGAGCATTGACTTATGGTAAATTAAGAGTTTCGTATGCTGAAGTGGGTAAAGACGCCCCCGCCTATCGTGTAAAATCGGCTTTGGCGGCACAAGGAACAACGGGCGGTGGTTTTGCTTATGGTGTGTTTGGAGGAAACCCTGGGCTGAAACCCGAGCGTACAAAAAGTTATGAAATAGGCACGGAACTAAAGTTTTTCCAAGGAAGAATGGGCGTTGATATTGCCTATTACAGAAAAGAAAGTGCCGACCAAATTGTTAGTCAGCGTACCAGCTACGGAACGGGCTTTATCTTGGCCTTGTTAAATGGCGGAACTTTCTCTAACGAAGGGCTAGAAGTACAGTTTACGGCCACGCCATACAAAACCAAGAAATTTGCTTGGGATTTTGTAGCCAACTTTAGCCAAAATAAAACCGCAGTTAAAAACCTTCCTGCCGATGTTGCCGAATATTATAATTCAGACACTTGGTTATATGGCAATGCCCGTGCGAGTGCTTTTGTGGGTAATCTTCAAAGTTATTATCCAACCCTTAACCTTTCGGGTAACCAGCGTGGGTCGGGGTCGGCAACGGCCATTGGTGGATACAGCTATTTGAGAAATAACAATGGCGATGTGTTGATAAACCCAGGAACGGGCTTGCCATTACAAAACACAAACTTCTTACCAATTGGTGATCGTAATCCGGATTTTAGCTTGGGTTTGACCAATAAATTCAGATACAAAAATGCAAGTTTGGCATTTACATTAGATGTTCGTAAAGGTGGCGATGTTTTCAACGGTACGGCCATGTATTTGTGGAGGGCAGGTTTGCACCCACGTACGCTTGACCGTGAAACCCTTTATACTTTCCCAGGGGTATTGAGAGACGGTTTTGAAAACTCTGCTACGCCAACAACCAATAATATTCAGGTTAATCCAACCCAGCGTTCTGATGTGTTTTTCTCGGCCTTGCCAGAATCAGAGTTTGTTGAAAAAAATATCAATTGGTTGAGATTAAGAGATATTACTGTAAACTATAATATTCCGCTTAAAAATACTAAAATCGTAAAATCGCTTGGCGTATTTGCAACAGGTACTGACCTTTTCTTGATTACCAACTACACAGGAACAGACCCTAACGTAAACGGAACAACAGCTTCGTCGGGTGGGGTAGGTGCTGGAGGTTTCGATTTCGGAACGGTGTCGTTGCCAAGGGCTTTTGCCGTGGGAGCAAGGATAAGTCTATAATATTTCAATACTTTTGGGCAACAAGCAATATGCTTTGAGCCAAAAGTCTCTAGTAAAAAAACAATATTTTAATTCAATACAAAATGAAAAAATACATTTTCTCAATTCTAATTGCCTCAATGGTGGGCATTAGTGGTTGTAAAGATTACCTAGATATTAATTCAGACCCCTCAGTGCCTCAACAAGCACAGGCTTCGGCATTGTTGGCTCCTCTGATTCAACAAATGGCTCGTGGCGAGCAATTCGATATTCGTTATATCGGCAAATATGTTCAAAATTATGCCCAATCCACTGCCAACGACGTTTGGGACTTGCACGGTTATATTGCCAGTTCTGATGCCTCGGGCGAAAAATGGCGTTCGCACTATTTTGGAATTGGTGGAAACGTGGACTTATTAGTAGCCGATGCCAATGCCAATCAGCGTTGGGACTATTCGGGAGCGGCCAAAGCCATTCGTGCTTGGAGCTGGCAATCTACGACCGACTATCACGGCGAGATGATTTTGAAGCAAATTTTTGAGCCAAATCGTTACGTTTTCGATTTTGATAGCCAAGAAGAAGTTTATGCCGAAGTGGTAAGATTGAGCAACGAAGCCCTAGCCGACCTCAACAAAACAGATGGGGCGGTTTCTACGGCATCGTTAAGAAGAGGCGACAATGTTTATGCAGGCGACCGCACCAAGTGGATAAAATTTGTTTACGGTAACTTGGCTCGTAATGCCAATCACCTTAGCAACAAAGCTACCTACAAACCCGACCAAGTGATTGAGTATGTGGACAAAGCCTTGGCAAGCAATGCTGATAATTTTATCATTCCGTTCAACGGCTCTAGTACGGCTGATGCTAGTTTCTTTGGCCCATTACGTAACAACATGGGGGGCTTTAGACAAACGGCTTTTATGGTTAGCTTGTTAGACGGTTCGGTTTTTGGTGATGCTCCAGACCCACGTTTGCCTATTATGCTAACGGCCTCGCCCGACGGCTTGTATCGTGGTGTAGTGCCTGGCTCGGGCGACCCAAACAACGTAAACGGAAATACCAGACGTGTACCAACGCCTTGGGGTGTGCAGCTAGATGCTTATGTATCTACCTCAACGCCAGGCAAATACATTTACAGAAACAATGCAGGTTTTCCTGTAATTACCTATTCAGAATTACAGTTTATTAAAGCCGAGGCGGCCTTCAAAAAGGGAGACAGAGCAACGGCTTTAGATGCCTACCGTAAGGGAATTATCGCTCACATGGATTATGCGGGCGTAGCAGCCACGGCTCGTGATGCTTATATGGCAAGCCGTGCCGTGAAAAAAACTGGTGCAGACCTTACGTTGAGTGATATTATGCTTCAAAAATATGTATCCTTGGCTGTGCATGGAAGTTTGGAAACTTGGGTGGATATGCGTCGTTATCGTTACAGTCCAGATGTTTATACGGGCTTTAAGTTACCTACAACACTTTCGGTAGATAACAACGGTAAGCCAGCCGTAAGGGTTCGCCCACGTTTTAACTCTGAATACGTTTGGAATAGAGCCTCTCTTGATAAAATTGGAGCAAATGGTAACGATTATCATACCATTGAACCATGGTTTATGAAACCTTAAAATAGTGATGAGTTATGAACGATGAGCCATTAACAAACTTATCGTTCTTATCATTTTTTTCAAATTTTTAATAAAATAAATTTCGTATGAAATCATATATCAAACAAATTATTGGTGTTTTTGGCATGGCCACGATGCTTTCGCTCGTGAGTTCGTGTGGCGAAAAGGCCGATTTCCTTAAAAGTGTTGTTCCCGCAGGTGGAGCAAGAATCAAATTTTATCATGCAGCTTCTGATGCCCCAGGCGTAGTGATTCAGGTAAACGGAGCAAATTATTCGGGTGTTAATACCGTTTCTCCAGCCGCTGCTGCTCCTTTGGTTTATTTTAGTGCCTATCCAGCCGTAGATTACGGAATGCTAACCGCAGGAACGGCTAAAATTAGTATTAATACTGCCGCTGCACCCGTAGCTACTGTTTTAGCCGCAGATTTACCAGTAGAAGACGGTAAGTATTATTCTGTTTTTGCTTATGGTATCAAGCCAAATTACAGAGCTTTGGTTGTGCCTGATGTACTTGTGCCTGCTGATAAATCAAAGGCTTATGTAAGATTGGTAAACCTAGTGAGTACCTTCGCAACCACACCCACCAGATACGATTTGTTGGTAAATGGAGTACAAATTGGTACTGCGGATTTTGGTGCAACTTCTGGAAATTTTATTCCTGTTGATGCCATCGCTTTTGCGGGTACGGCCCAAACCGTCCAATTAAGAATTACAGGCGGTACAACTATAGCAGCATTAGGTACTTTACAACCCTATCCTGGAAAGTTTTATACCTTTATTGCTAGAGGTAATCTCCTCAATGCTACTACTTTACCAGCATTGAGTGTTTCTACTAATTTGTAAAAATTAGCGGAGGCTTTCGGTTTTCAGTTTCAACAAAAAAGCCTTTTGGAATTATCCAAAGGGCTTTTTTGTTCTAAAAACGAGTAATATTAATTGGTTAGTCAATGCAATTCGGTACGAGTATATTCGTGAAAATAGGTAAGTTTATTTTCACTGTAATGTCCTTAAAAACAAGCTGATAACTAACTTCCAATTGCAAAAAGCCACTCACAAATCTAACATTTTAAACAAAAAAGAAATGCCTCACAAAATTATTTTAACCCCCCAAGCTCCAGCACCCATTGGACCTTATTCTCAGGCAGTTGAAGCCAACGGTATGTTGTTTGTATCTGGCCAAGTGGCTTTGCATCCTCGGACTAATGAGTTGATTATTAGTAACATAGAAGACGAAACTCATCAAGTAATGCTCAACGTAGGAGAGATACTCAAAGCTGCTGGCAAAACGTACGGACAAATTGTAAAAACCACTATTTTTTTGAAAGATATGAACAACTTTGGCCAAGTAAACAAAATTTATGGACAGTATTTTGAGGGCAATTACCCCGCCCGTGAAACGGTTGAAGTAGCCCGATTGCCCAAAGATGTTAATGTAGAAATTTCAGTAATTGCAATTTAATGTGTACCTCGGTTCATATAAGCGTGCCACGGTTCAAAACCGTGGCACGCTTATACGCCGTGGCACGTTTATATGTTTAAAGTAGTATGCTTATTTCCTAGTTGATGGCCTTTCTAAAAGCCTCTCTTACCCGAAGATTAGTTTCTTGAACGGTGGTAAAATCAGACATCGTAAAAATAATGCCTGCTACTTTTTGATTTCTGTTCCGCCAAGGATGAGTTCCAAAAAGCCCTGGACTACTCACTTCGATAGCCTCTCCGTTGGCGGAGTTTACAACATCTCGCCAAAGACCAATGCCGTATCGCACAGGTCTGTTTTGATAAACCGAAAAAAGATTAGTCGGATAAGGCGTGTAAGCTATGTCGGCTACATTGGTTTGGTCGAGTTCCATTTCATCAATCGACTTTTCTGACAGAACCCTCTTGCCATTAAAAGTACCTTTATTTACTACCATCTCTAAAAAATTCAGATAGTCTCTTGGTGTACAAGCCGCCCCGCCAGCAATGAGCGGATTATTGATATTTCCCAAACTATAATACACAGACATTTGACATGGCGTTCCGATTTTTTCGTTGAATAAAGTCTGAAAACTCTTACCCGAAACCACTTCCACTACCCGCCCAGCGATGTGCATTCCTACGTTTCCATAATAAAATTTCGTTCCTGCTGAGTTGATTAAATTAGTTTTAACTGCCATTGAATCAACGGCTTGAGCCAAAGTTAAATCTTTGCGGCGTTCAAAATCTTGTGGAGATTCGGCAGGAAAGCCCGAAGTATGCGAAAACAATTGGCGTATGGTTATTTTACCTTTTTTGTATTTAGTAAAAAGGGGTAAATATTTCCCTAAACTATCATTAAGCGATAGTTTGCCTTCATCAACCAAAGCCATTATAACAGCACCCGAAAGCCATTTTGAGCATGAAGCCACCGCTCTAATTGAGTTTTCTGAAAGATTGGGGCCAAAATTTTTGTTATAAATCAATTTCCCATTTTGCGAAACCATTACCACGGCATTGCCTTCATATTTAGCTAAATTGTCTTGAATCAATTTTTCGGCTACACTAAAATCATAATTATTGGTTGGAACGATTCCTGTGTCGAGGCCACGTTTACAAGATTGGGACATCAACAGCATGAAGGCTATTAATAAAAACCGATTTGAAATTGAAAGAAGATTCATAGCTTTTATTTTTGGGGATTGTGAATAAAATTTTAGACGAATTTATCGAAAAAGGTTTAATTTTGATTAGCGTAAAATTATTCTACTAATGCGAGTAATGGAATGGGTTGAAATTACATTTTTAGCCTCAGAGAGGCGTAATTTTGGTAAAAAATGATGCCTATAATGTTCCAAAGCCCCATCAGGGCGACATTTTGGATTAAATGCCGCCCCGATGGGGCTTTGGAAGGTATAATCTTTGGTATTTTTCTACCAAAATAACAGCCCTACGGGCTTTTCAACCCCTAATTCGCATTACCACATAACTTTATAAAAACCCTTCACGATTTACTAGGATTTTTGCTGATTGAAAATGAAAAGAGAAAAACAACCACTTCATCATTATCACCGCTTTTTGGACGAAGCAGGCGATATGACTTTTTATGGAAAAGGACGAGTACCCATTTTGGGAGAACAAGGTGTGAGCAATTGTTTTATTTTGGGAATGGTAAAATTCCATACCGACATTATCCCAATTCGTGAAAAACTATTTGAAATGCAGAACAGTATTCCGCTCAATCGATATTATTCAACTGTTGCGAGTGTATTGAAAAGAGTAAAAAAAGGAGGTTTTTATTTTCATGCAAAAGACGATTTGCCTGAGCTTCGTAAGGAGTTTTTTGACTTTATGCTAACCTTAGATTTTTCTTTTTATGCTGTGGTAGCTCGTAAAAATTATGGTATATTTGAGCGGAAGCATCACGGTAAAAGTAATGAAATGTACGCAGATTTATTGTCGCATTTGATTGAAGAGGAACAAGACGATGAATCTGAACGTATCGTTTATAATATTGCTTCTTTACAAAGTACGACAGATTTTGTAAATTTAAAGTCTGCATTTGAGAAAGCAAAAACTAGATTCAAGCAGGTAAATCCAACCCAAGAATTTGGGAAAAAGATTGACTTTAATGTTCAACCATTTGCCATTGAACCACTTTTGTCGGTAGTTGATTATTTGTGTTGGGCTGTTCAGCGAAAACTTGAAACTGGAGAAGACCGATTCATTAATTACATGGAAAGTAAGGTCGTAAAAATAATTGAGCTACATCATGGGCAATAAAAAAAGGCCCTCTAACACTCTAAGAAGGATACCCTTCGCCGACATGGAGTCAGAATTCAAGTGTAGCAGACCTACACCACAAAAGTACTGCCTTTCTGATTAAAAACAAATATCAAACAGTAAAAAATAAAAAATACGCTAGCATACCATTATTTACGACAAGGCTTAAAATTGATGAATAGCCAAACTTAAATTCCAAAATATGAAAAAAAATAGCTTACTTTTAATCTTCCTACCCTTGTTTACATTTGCCCAAAAAGCTCGGCCTAATCAACTATTAGAAATTTTGAACAATCGCAAGGATTTGTTTGGAAATATTATGGAGAATCCTGACTTGTATGAGGCTCAAATTCTTTATACTCAGATAGATAGAGACGCTCAAAACAAACCAATATTCCGCTCGTTTGAGTATCAAGTAGATGCCAAGCATTATTTCTATCCAGCTTCGACAGTGAAATTCCCTGCAAGCATTTTAGCATTAGAAAAAATTAATAACCTCAAAATCAAAGGTTTATCAAAATCTACAATGATGCTCACGGGTGCTGAATATGAGCAACATACGTCCGTTGATAAAGATTCTACTTCGGCTAATGGCTTACCGTCGATTGAGCATTATGTAAAAAAAATATTGATGGTTTCGGATAATGACGCCTACAATCGGCTGTATGAATTTTTGGGGCAGGGGTATATCAACGAAAAGCTATACGAAAAAGGATACAAAGATTTGAGGCTCGTACATCGCCTAGAAGTAGGAATGAATTTGGAACAAAACCGCCGTACGAATCCGATAAAATTTATGGACGAAAAAGGGCTAGTTTATGAACAAGCGATGCAAACAAACGATAAGAAATTTGAACCCAATGCCCCAATTTTACGAGGAAAAGGCTATTTGGGGGCAAACGATAAGCTGATAGAAAAGCCTTTTGATTTTACGAATAAAAATTATTTTAGTATTCAAAATCAGCAAGATATTCTTAAAGCAGTGATGTTTCCCGAAGTGATTCCTGCCAAAAAACGCTTTAATTTAAGCCCTTCCGACTATCAATTTTTGTATAAATATATGTCTCAACTACCAACAGAATCAACTTTTCCGACTTATCCTCCAGAGGAATATTGGACTACTTATTGTAAGTTTTTGATGTTTGGTTCTCAAAAAGAGGACATTTGGCCAAAAAATATAAGAATTTTCAATAAAGTTGGCGATGCCTACGGTTTTTTGTTAGACAATGCCTATGTGGTTGATTTTGAAAATGGTATAGAGTTTATGGTAACGGCGGTAATTTATTGTAATAAAGACCAAATTTACAACGATGGCAATTATGACTATGACACCATTGGATACCCATTTTTCAAAAATCTCGGCCAAGCCATTTATCAATACGAAGCCAAAAGAAAAAAGCCAAGAAAACCCGATTTATCAAAATTTGTGATGAAATATGACAAGTAACGAAAAGCGATGATTTATCTTGGTTTG
>JAYWHL010000140.1:0-11660 GCA_043777715.1 Cytophagaceae bacterium
CACCGTACTTAAACCATTACTTTTACTGCCCAAAAACAAACTCCGTCCAATTGTTTTATCTTTGTGGCTTCAAAAAACAAATAAGCACAAAATGGGCAGAATTTTGGCCATTGATTATGGCACAAAAAGAGTAGGGCTTGCCACAACCGACCCCCTCAAAATCATCGCTTCGGCCTTGGATACTGTTCACACACAAGATGTGCTGGTATTTTTAAAAACATATTGCCAAACCGAAACCGTAGAGGCTTTTGTGGTGGGAATGCCCGTTAATCTCGACGGCACGGCCACCAACAACACCCCCCATGTGGTTGGTTTTGTGAGACAATTACAAAAAGATTTTCCAAACACACCCGTACATTTACACGATGAGCGTTTTACCTCAAAGATGGCCTTGCAGGCAATGATTATGGGAGGTAGCACCAAAAAAGACCGAAGACAAAAAGGAAACATAGACAAAATAAGTGCGGCCATTATTTTACAATCTTATATGGATAGTTTGTAAACAACAAAAATGGCAGAGGCAGGAAGACCGTATTGAGGAGTCGGGACAAAAGGTTGATTATAGATAATTCTACAAAATATAGTATAATACAGAGATTTGTCCAAGAATATTGCTTTCGCAAAGATGTTTGGTGAGCCACCAACCACAGAAAAAAACTAAATAAAAACCAGTAAAAATATATCGAATATTATCATGATTTACCCCATTGTAGCTTTTGGCGACCCCATACTAAGAAAAATAGCCCGTGATATAGAACCAACCTATCCCGACCTCAAAAAACTGATTGCAGATATGTTTGAAACCATGTATGCCTCGGCTGGGGTGGGTTTGGCAGCTCCGCAAATTGGCCTTGGCATTAGGCTTTTTGTTGTTGATGGCTCGCCCCTCAACGACCCCGAAGACGACCCTGCCGAACATGACCCTACCCTCGAAAATTTCAAAAAAGTATTCATCAATGCCGAAATTATTAATGAAGACGGCGACGACTGGGCCTACGAAGAGGGCTGTTTGAGTATTCCAGGGATACGCTCCGATGTTTATAGGCCAGAAACCCTGACTATCAGATACTTAGACGAAAACTGGACAGAACATACCGAAACCTACGAGGCCATGGCCGCCCGAATTATCCAACACGAATACGACCACCTAGAGGGTATTTTGTTTACCGACCACCTGCCACTTATCAAAAAACAACTCATCAAGAAAAAACTCAATAATATCGCCAAAGGCATTGTTGATGTTGATTATCGCATGAAATTTGCGAAATAAAATTCGGCCAAAACCCACTCCCAAAAATGCCATGATACAGTATTGATACTGTGTTGTGGCATTTTTTAGTTCTCCTACAATTTATACGGCATTATGGAAGGCTTCGCTTTGAGCGAAGCCTTCCATGAATAAGGAACAACGAATACAAAGGGTTAAAACTTAGTTTTTTATGGCATTATGAAGCCTTCCATGAATAAGAAACTAAGAATACAAAGGGTTAAAACTTAGTTTTTTACAGACTATATCGGTCTAGGTAAGTATGAATATATAGTATAAACTGACAAAAAATTGTAATTTTTCTTAGCTGGTTAATCAATTATATACAATCTATTCGTTGATAGATTGAGGTTTGTCAATTTTGGCACACTATTTGAAGTAGCCTAAACAAGACGCCCAATTTAAGGCAAAAAACCATTTTATTTGAGTAGCAAAATGGTTGGCCTGTTGAGTTTATTATTACCAACCCTATCAGTTTATGAAAAAGATTATTTTGCTTTTCTTGGTATTTGGCTTTGCCCAAACTACGCTATTTGCTCAAAGTGGTAGGCTAAAGGCCGCCAATAGGCAGTTCGAGAACTACGCCTACCTCAATGCGATACGTATGTACGAAGAGTTTTTGAGGCTCGATAAAAAACAAGAACCTGCCGAACGCAAAGAATGCCTTACTAAATTGGGCTATTCGTATCGCAAAATGCAGGATTCTAAAAATGCAGAACGCATTTATGAAACCCTTGTGGCCGATTACAATGAGCTAGAAAGCGAAACCTACCTATACTATGCCCAAGCACTAGCCAACAACAACAAACACCGAGATTCACAAAAAATGTATGCCAAATATGGCGAAATGCAAACCAATGACCTTCGGGGAAAACGGTTCACGGTTTCGTATATGGACATGAATCGTTTTTATCAAGATTCGTCTTCTTATAAAATAGAATACCTAGCCTTAAATTCGAGACAGGCAGATTTTAGCCCCATGTTTTATAAAAACGGCTTGGTGTTTGTGTCGGCTCGTAACGAAAGTGGGGCTGTAAAACGTGTTTTTGGTTGGAATCAAACCCCTTTTCTTGACCTCTATTTTGCTCCAGATACTTCCGAAATCCATAGTAAACTGATTGTAAATGCTGGGAATATCTCCCAACCAGGGGGATTGGGAGGGGCAAGTTCAAAAGAAGTGATAGAATCCCCTGCTGTAAACGACCAAGCTTTAACCAAAATGGAGGTGTTTTCAAGAACCCTCAATACTAAATATCACGAAGGCCCGATGACGTTTTTTAAGGGCGAACAAAAAATAGTTTTTACAAGAAATAATTATAACAAAGGTAAATTTAGAGAAAGCACCGAGGGCGTAAACAAACTCAAACTCTACACTGCCGATTTACAAAAAAATACGTGGGCAAATGTAAAAGAATTGCCTTTTAATTCTAACGAGTTTTCGTGTGGACACCCCGCCCTCTCGCCCGACAATAAATTGCTTTACTTTGTGTCGGATATGCCAGGCGGCTATGGTGGTACGGATATTTATGTAGTAGAAGTACGAGACGGCCAATGGGGAACGCCCGTAAATTTGGGCAAAGATATTAATACCGAAGGCAACGAAATGTTCCCGTATTTAGACGAAAACGCTCATTTATACTTTTCGTCGGACGGACATGAGGGCATAGGCGGTTTGGATATTTTTTATGTAGAAATGAAAGACGGCCTGCCTGCCAGAGGTGTAGAAAACCTAGGCGCTCCAATCAATTCTGAAAAAGACGATTTTGGATTTATTACCACCAAAGACCGCAACGATGGCTATTTTAGCTCTAACCGCAAAAGGGGCGTGTCGGACGACAATATTTATTATTTTAGAAGAGCCTGTAAGCAAATGCAAGTGCTGGTTTATGACGCCGATAGCAAAACACCCCTTGAGGGCGTAGATGTACGGACGGTAAGAAATGGCGAAAACCGAGAACTGAAAATTACAGGACAAGATGGCTCGATGAATACCTGCCTAGATGCCAACACCGAATACGAATTTAAGGCCATCAAAGAGGGCTACATGACCAACAGTGTGCTTTATTCCACAAAATCGACGGCTGCCAACCAAACTAGGGTTTCTATTTATTTAGAAAAAAACAAAGGCTCGTTGCTAACAGGCACAGTAAAGTCTGAACTAAGCCAACAACCCATTGCAGGGGCGAAAGTGATTTTGAAAAACAAAAAAGACAACTCCGAACAAAGCGTTGTTACGGGTGCAGACGGCAAGTATGAATTTAGTGTAAAACCTGGGGCAGACCACGAAGTTATTGCCCAAAAAGATAAATATACCACCAACGAAGGCACAACCATTAATAAAATAAAGGCTGGCAAAGGTCTGAAAGTAATGACCTCCGACCTTGGTATGATTTCAGAAGGCGATATTTTTAGACTAGAAAATATTTATTATGACCTCAATGCTTTTTTTATCAGACAAGATGCCGCCAAAGAGCTAGATGCCAAAGTGATACCGTATTTGAAGAAATTTCCGAAATTAAAAATCGAGATTCGCTCGCATACCGATGCCCGCTCAAACGATGATTATAATATGCGACTGTCCGAAAACCGAGCCAGAGCCGTTGTAGATTACCTCGTAGCAAGGGGCATACAACCCAACAGACTATCGGCCAAAGGTTTTGGCGAAACCCAGTTACTGAACAACTGTGCCGATGGTATAAATTGTGCCGACGACCAACACCAACAAAACCGCAGAACCGAATTTAAGGTATTGGCCGTGAAATAGAGAAGCTATTGAGTAGCTGTAAGCAATAAACCGTAGGCTATATGCTTGAAATACAGACTCTTAAATTTCAGAAAAGAATCCTTTTCCGTGGTTGGTGGCTCACCAACCACCTTTGCGAAAGCAATATTCTTAGACAAATCTCTGTGTTATGCTATATTTTGTAAAATTGTCCCAGTACTCAAGCTGTAAGCAATAAACCGTAGGCTATATGCTTGAAATATAGACTCTTAAATTTCAGAAAAGTATTGATTGCTTTTTACCAATCAAACCATTGGATACGAACAAAAACAAAAAATGGTAGCTGATTTATATACATACATGGCTACCAATAGGCTTAAAAATTTCGCTTTGGCATAGTTGTTGCAAATATAAAAACAGAAGACAATTAATTTGAAAGAAGTAAACAGAGATATAAATTGTGTTTATAAGGTTGTTTTATAATTAGGTTTAGGTTAGGTGAATTTAACAAAAAAGCCCTGCAATTGCGGGGCTTTTTTGTGTTCAAACCTGTTTGCTATTTGCAAGGCGTGCCACGCTTTGGAAGCGTGGCACGCCTACTCGCCTACCACTTTTGGCCGAAAGCGTTATTGTTTCCCCTCCAAAAATTCAAGCAATTTGCTCATGGCGATTGTTCGGTGATTATTTGTATTTTTTTCGGTGAGAGTCATTTCTCCAAAGGTTTTTGTTTGGCCATTGGGTATAAAAATTGGGTCGTAACCAAAGCCTCCTTGCCCACGTAACTCACTGATTATCTGTCCTTTGATAATCCCCTCAAACTGGTGTGCTTGGCCGTTTAATACCAACGTTATTACCGACCTAAACTGTGCATTTCGGTTTGGATTATCCCCCAAATTTTTGAGCAAAAGCGTTATGTTGTCGGCATGGCTACGTTGCGGCCCAGCATACATCGCCGAAAACACCCCAGGTTGGCCATCGAGGGCTTCTACCTCTAGGCCAGAGTCATCAGCAAAGCAATTTACGTGATAATGGTCGTAGAGATATTGTGCTTTTTCTAAGGAATTTTCGGGTATGGTTTCGTGGTTTTCGGGGAGGTCTTCGTTACAATTCATATCTCGTAGGGTTTTCAAGATAAATCTATCTCCCAAAAACGCTTGAATTTCTTCTAATTTATGGGCGTTGTTACTCGCAAAAACAAGGGTCATGGCTTTGATTTTAAGTGAAGGTTTGCGACTTTAGTTCTTAGTTTTTTCATAAACTCATCGCCTGGATCGCTTTTGGTGGTTATGTAATTTAGGTCGGTTTCTTTCCAAAGGGGCGAGTTTCTAAAGGCCGTGTATTCATGGTGGCCAATGAGATATTCTATCGGATATTTTTTGGCTAAATACCTCACAATCTTGGCATTAGCTTCTACTTGGGCATCAGTTACGGGGTGTTTATTGCCATCGCCTACGTTTTCTATGCCCACGGCCATATAATTAAGGCCAATACAATGCCGAGCAAAAGCAGTATCGGGCATGAGGCGATAAATAGTGCCGTCGTAATCCACCAAAAACTGTACCGAAACATTAAGCTGACTGTTTTGTAATTCTTTACGATGATTGGGCAATTTGGCTTCTTGAAACGCCCGCAACGAACCTTCGAGGGTGGGTATGGCCGTCCAATGCGAGACCACCATCTTAGGAATAATATAAGGCGACCTGGCCTTGGTTAGTCCATGCCTCTGTTGGAGATATTCCACCGAAAGAGCCTTGCGGGTATCGTCCCAAACGATTGGTTTTTCGATAACTTTCAGGCTTTGGCAAGCCGCAAACAAGCAACAACACACAGGGAGGGCTAATTTTATAAATATAAATTTCATTGTAAAAATTATTTAACTGTTTGAAAATGAATCTATTAATCAAAATATTTTTTTGATTAATGGGTATTAAATCTAAAAAATAAAAAATATTTTTTGTAAAGATAAGATTTGTTGCCGTAGCTTTGTATCGCTAATCTTAAAAAGGGGTGCCCCACCAAACGGGCTGAGATTATACCCATTGAACCTGCCACGGATAATGCCGATTCAGGGAATTTGATTTTCGAGAATTTTTTATGGAATGTTTCAATCAATGATGAATTATTAATGTTCAATTATTAATTTATTGATTATTAAATATTTGTATGTTTAACCTGAATGATTATTAAGTTTAATTACGAATTTTCTAAAATTCACAATTCAGTGTTAGACATTCATTATTCCATTAAAAAAATCTCGCCACTAAAACCATCAATTGATGGGTTTTCGCTCCTTTTGCCTGTCGTAAATTCATTAAAATGAAAACGATTTTGCGTATTTTTCTCTCTCTTTTTTTGTTATCAATCCCCGTTTTTTCTTACGGCCAATGGACAATTACAGGACAAGTTTCCGACACTGACGACGGCCAATTACTGATTGGGGCAAGCGTAAAGCTGGAGAATAGTTTGAAAGGTAGCCTTAGCGACAAGCAAGGAATGTTTAAGATTCAGTCTTTGAAATCAGGAATTTATAGCCTGAAAATCAGCTATGTAGGTTACGAAACTTATACACAAAGCATTGATTTACAGAAAGATACAAAAATAAACATTCGCCTAAAAAAATCTGTTTTCATGGCCGATGAAGTGCTGATAAGTGCCACTCGTGCCAACGAAAAATCGGGTATGGCTTTTCTGAATATCACAGAAAAAGAACTGAAAAAATCGAACCTTGGCCAAGACCTCCCACAGTTATTAAACTTTACGCCCTCGCTCGTGAGTACCTCCGACGCTGGGGCGGGCATTGGCTATACGGGCATGAGAATTAGAGGTACCGACGCCACCCGCATCAACGTAACCATCAACGGTATTCCCTTTAATGATTCAGAATCTGCGGGGACGTACTTTGTTAACATTCCAGACCTTTCTTCGTCCGTGAGTAGCGTACAAATTCAGCGGGGCGTGGGTACATCAACCAACGGCACTGGGGCTTTTGGGGCTACGGTAAATATCCAAACCAACCAGTTCAGAAAAGAAGCCTATACCGAAACCAACACAACGATAGGTAGCTATAATACCCTCAAAACCAACGTGTTGATGGGTACAGGCTTGATTAATGACAAGTTTACGGTCGATGCCCGCCTATCCAAAACTACTTCTGATGGCTATGTGGATAGGGCCACGGCAAACCTTAAATCTTTTTATGTTTCGGGGGCTTATTTTGGTAAAAAATCTTTTGCAAGGCTCAATGTTTTTTCGGGCATAGAGCGAACGTATCAGGCTTGGGAGGGCGTACCACAAAGCCTGTTGGCCAGTAACCGTACTTTCAATGTTTATACCTATCCAAATCAGGTAGATAATTACCAACAAAATCATTATCAATTACTCTCATCTCATTCATTATCAAAGTATTGGACACTAAACCTTAACCTTCACTATACCAAAGGAAAAGGTTACTATGAGCAGTTTAAGGAAGCCCAAAAGTTTAGTAAATATGGTTTGGCTGATGTAATAATTGGGAATCAAACCCTAAAAAAAACCGATTTGATTCGTAGAAAATGGCTTGATAACGATTTTTACGGTACTACATTTTCGTTAGATTATGACTCTTTCAAAAGCCTTAAATTGAATTTTGGCGGAGCAATTAACCAATATGATGGCAAGCATTTTGGCGAAATTATTTGGGCAAAATATGCTTCAAATTCAGATTTGGGTTATCATTATTACGACAATCTAGGCACAAAAGAAGAGCTAAGTTTTTATACCAAAGCCTTTTACCAAATAAAAGACGGCCTAGATGCCTTTGTCGATGTGCAGTTTAGGCACGTTGCCCACAACATAAACGGCCTCAACGACGACCGCAGTCCGTTCCCGTTGGCCACAGGCGGGAGTTTTAATTTTTTGAATCCTAAAGTAGGTTTAACCTACCAGTTATCAGTTTTTGGAACGGCTTATTCATCGTTTAGTGTGGGCAATAAAGAACCCAACCGAGACGATTTTGTGAACAAACTCAACAATGTATCGCCCCAAGCCGAAACCCTCCAAGACCTAGAACTGGGCTATAAACATCAACAAGGGTCGGTGGCGTTTTCGGCCAATTATTACTTGATGTCCTATAAAAATCAGTTAGTCGTAACAGGCCAACTAAACGACGTAGGTAATCCGATTAGAACAAACGTACCCCAAAGTTATAGGACGGGTCTAGAACTAGAACTAGGGGCGATGATAGGTAAGTACCTAAAAATCAATACAAATGCAACTTTTAGTAAGAACAAAATCAAGAATTTCACAGAAATTGTACCCAATTATGACGGTAATCCCGACCAACGTAACAGCCTTCCCAATGCCGATATTGCCTATTCGCCCAATGTGATTTTGGGTTCGCAGATTTTGTATTCGGCTCATAAAAACCTGGAAATTGGCTTACTTTCAAAGTACGTTGGCCAACAATATTTGGACAATACAACCAGCGATACCCGCAAACTGAATGCCTATTTTACAAACGATATTCGGATATTATACAGTTTTAGGCCAAAGTTTATTAAAGAAATTTCGCTTAGTTTTTTAGCCAATAATATCTTTAGCAGCCTATACGAATCTAATGGCTACACGTATAGCTATGTTTCTGAAAACCAAAGGATTGATGAAGTTTTTTATTACCCGCAAGCCCCTCGGAACTTCCTGTTGGCGGTGGCCATAAAATTTTAATCTAATTTTATGGCATAGAAAACTTGGCAAAACCCATTTCTGTTTTGTATATTTGTATCGCAAAACACGGAGATTGTAGCTCAGTCGGTTAGAGCATCGGTTTGTGGTACCGAGGGTCGTGGGTTCGATCCCCATCATTCTCCCGCTTGTTAGTCCTTGAAATTGAAAAATTTTAAGGACTTTTTTTGTTCCAGTAAAAACTCAACTTCAACTATTCATCATTTAGCATTCCAAATTCTCATGTCCGAACTTATTATTTCTTCGCAGGGAGGCAAAGACGTAAGCAAACTACAAAAACAGTTTAATAATTATGTCAAGAAAATCAACCAGTATAAATCAAAAATTGAGATTGTTGAAGCCCAAATTGAGGTGGCCACAAGGCGGATTCATAGCGATTTAGCTCCGCTAGAAAGAAAAATGGTTGATGCACAAGTAGAGATGATTCTGAAGTTTGACAAGCATTATGAAAGTGGTGTTTTTAAGAAAAAAGAAAAAGAAAAACTTTCGACCTTGATAAATGCCCAATGCGGTAGTGTTTTAAGCCAAATTGAAATAGAAGTGCTTTTGCCCATTTTTGAGAAACATAATCAAGGCAAAACCTTTGAAGAAGCCGACGCCGAAGTCAATAAACAAACGGCTGAAAAAATGAAAAATATGATGGGGGCCATGTTTAACATTGATTTTGACGACGATGCCGATATAGACTCGCCCGAAAAAATGCAGGCGTACATTGACCAACAAATGCAAGAACGAGAAGCCCAAACCGAAGCCCGCCGTGCCAGCCGTAAGAAATCGGCGGCGGCACAGGCCCGTGAAGACAAAGCCCGCCAAGAAACCCTCAACATCAGCAAGGCCGCAAGGGCGATTTATGCCGATTTAGTAAAGGCGTTTCACCCCGATAGAGAAAAAGACGAAACAGAGAAAGTACGCAAAACCGAGATTATGAATCGGGTTACGGAGGCCTACTCAAACAACGATTTGTATGAGTTATTAAGACTAAAAATAGAGTTTCAAGGTGCAGATATCGACAGCCTAACCATGGTGGATGAACAACTGAAATACTACAACAAAATATTAAAAGAACAAGCCCAAGAGCTTGAAAGCCAATATTATGAAATCACGGGCTATGGCTTTGGTTTTGGGAGTAGCTCTAGTATTTATGAGCGTTTTTGTGGAGATAAAAAAACAATGGACGCCAAGTTTGCTAGGGTAATAAAAGAAATAAAAACCAACACCAAGGGTATATACAAAGAAATAGAAAAACTAGATAATCCTTTCTATATCAGCACGATGCTTAAAGAAATGAGCTTTGATAACAGGCGACGAAGCAGCGTTGATTTTTTTGATATGTTGTAAATCTAGGTAACGACTTTGATAAGTGTTGGGGTTATGCGTGGCACGCTTTGTTTTCGCTACACAATAGGCATGCCACGCATCAAGAATAACAAAATAGTAAGGTCGTTATCAAACTAAAACCTTTTTCCAAATTGGTACTTGTTTACTGCCAATTTGGAAAAATCTGTACGTGTTTGTTTTTGATTAAATCGAGCAAAGCCTGTCGCAATTCACTTAGGTTTTCTTTGTGTTCGGCAGAGATAAAAACGGCCTTGGGTTTGGGCGTATCTAAATACGAATTTTTCAGAAATTCTACTACATCGGCTAGGCGTTCCTCCTTGTTTTTGGGGGCTTTGTCTTCGGGCAAACCCGTTAGGTCAAACTCTTCGTTATCATCAGGTTTTTCGCCTAGGGCAACTTCTTCAAAAAGATCTATCTTATTAAAAACCAAGATAGTAGGCTTGTCCGAAGCTCCAATTTCGGCCAAAGTATTATTCACAACCTCTATCTGTTCTTCGTAATTATGGTGTGAAATATCAATCACGTGAAGCAACACATCGGCCTCCCGCACTTCGTCGAGGGTGCTTTTAAACGACTCAATGAGTTTGGTGGGCAATTTTCTGATAAAACCCACGGTATCAGTCAATAAAAACGGAATATCCTCAATGGCTACCTTCCGCACGGTAGAATCGACGGTGGCAAAAAGTTTGTTTTCGGCAAAAACATCAGCCTTGGCCAATTGCCGCATCAGTGTAGATTTACCCACGTTGGTATAACCCACCAAAGCCACCCGCACCATACGGTCTCTGTTTTTGCGTTGGGTAAGCGACTGTTTATCAATCTTTTCCAGTTTTTCTTTTAACAAAGCGATACGGTCGTTAGCAATACGGCGGTCGGTTTCGAGTTCTTTTTCGCCTGGGCCACGCATTCCTACGCCCCCTCGTTGGCGGCTCAAGTGGCTCCACATACGGGTCAATCTTGGCAAAATGTATTGTTGTTGGGCTAGTTCTACTTGGGTACGGGCTTGGGCGGTTTGGGCCCGCATGGCAAAGATATTGAGTATCAACAAACTGCGGTCTATTACTTTTACTTCGCCGCCGTGTTCTTCAAAAGCCCGCTCTATGTTGCGTACTTGCCGAGCCGAAAGCTCATCGTCGAAGACCAACAAATCAACATTTTTATCTTTTACATAAGCAATAATATCTTCTAGTTTGCCCTTGCCCACAAAAGTATTGAGGTCGGCTTTTTCTAGTTTTTGGGTGAAAGTTTCGAGGGTAACAATGCCTGCGGTTTCGGCCAAAAATGCCAATTCTTCCAAATATTCTTTGGTTTTGAGCATTGATTGTTTTTGGGTGGTAACTGCCACTAATACGGCGGTTTCGGCGATGGTTGCGGTGCTGTTCAAAATAAAAAATTTAGACCTTGAAGGTCGGTTAGGGAATGATGCTTAAATGGCTATCGGTAATTTTATAGAAGATAACGCAATTTGGGGAATTACAAGTAGCTGTAAGCAATAAGCTATAGGCTTGATATACAAATAAGTAGAAGATAGAATGTAGAAGCGAGAAGATAGAAGTTTAATCGCCTGATTATCAATTAATTAAAATTTATCAAAAACCGCATTACTTTTGTTAA
>JAYWHL010000141.1:0-4095 GCA_043777715.1 Cytophagaceae bacterium
AAAGACCGCAATATTGCCAAAGGCGAAAGCACTACCTTGGGCGATGGCGGTTTGGATATTAAAGGTATTTTAGCGTATTCAAAAATTCATTCTCCTATAAAATACTGGGTAATTGAGCAGGAATCTTATGACGGTAAAGCACCTTTAGATTGTGTAAAAACCGATTTGATACGAATCCAGCAACACGGTTTTAAAGTTTAAGGTTGGTCTGATAATTTTTGTGGTAGGGGCGTATCACATTCGCCCATTTCACCCGAAAGTGTATGCGATACGCCCTATATACCATTTCTCCACAAAAACGGTTATTGAACTAGATAAATTTAGAAAAGTATGAACAGAGCCGATTTTTTTAAGTCTTTTTTTAAGGAAAATCAAGAAAACCTAGCTGGAATTGAGGTAAATACAAACCCACTTTCGGCCAAGCAAGTTGCTCATTTATTAAGACGAACCACCTTTGGTATTAGTCCTGCGGTTACCAAAACTTTGATTGGCAAAACCGCTATTCAGGTGGTTGATTTATTGTTGAACAATGCAGTTCAAAACCCACAACCAACGTTACCCGTTTGGAAAGACACTGCCTATAAAAATCCCGAACGCAAGCCCCCCGCCGACCGCCAAAAGGCTTATGACGAAATTTATAGCCAACTCTACAAAGAAAATTACGATTTGGTGTATTGGTGGATGGAAAAAATGCAACAAGACCGCCTGAGTATCAGAGAAAAAATGACGCTTTTTTGGCATGGGCATTTTACGACCAAGTTTAGCATAGACGGCATTATGCCCGCACAAAGTATGTTGAAACAAAATCAGTTTTTGAGGGCAAACCACCAAGGTAATTTCAGAACATTGATGAAAGGCGTAACTTTAGACGGGGCAATGCTCATTTTTTTGAATGGTCAAGATAGTACTGGTAAGTCGCCAAACGAAAATTATTCGAGAGAATTACTCGAACTCTACACCATGGGCATTGGCCATTACACAGAGAATGACGTACAAGAAGGAGCAAGAATATTGACAGGTTGGCGAACCAATTATTATGAAGACGAGTACACCAACATAGGAACACACAAGCCGTTTTTTTCGATTGATAGGCACGACGGCGGTGCAAAAACCTATTTTGGCGAAACCATTCCGCCAACGTCAGATAATACAGATGCGGCTATTATCAAAAACGAGATAGACCCTATGATGGATATTATTTTGCGAAAAAAAGGCGATGAAGTAGCCAACTTTATTTGCGAAAAACTATACAAATACTTTGTGTATAGCAATCCTTCGCCAAGTGCCAATGCTAGTAATATTATCAAAGAAATGGCTATGACTTTCAAGAAAAATAACTTTGAAATAAAGCCCGTTCTCAAGCAATTACTAACTTCACAGCACTTTTTTGACGATACCACCATCGGTATTCAACTCAAAACCCCAGCCGAGTTGGTTGTTGGTCTAACTTCTCATTTTAACGTAAAATACGACTGGGCAAGTTGGGTAATGAGTACCATGGGTCAAGAATTATTAAATCCGCCCAATGTGGCAGGTTGGCCAGGGTATCGCAAGTGGGTAAATACCCGTACCTTTCCGTTTGCGGTACAGCAAGCAGGGTATTTTGTTTTTAACCAAACCGACGACCAACTCATTAAATGGATTGCCCAGTTCGATACCTACGAAGACCCTCGCAAGCTAACTAAGCAAATTTGTGAAACATTTTTGGCAAAGGAAGTCTCTGAAAATCAACTAAATAAATACGTAAAAACATTGATGGAAGGCTCGCCAGAGTACGAATGGTATGAGATATTAAAAACGCCTTCAAATGCTGGACGTAAACTCAAATATTTGTTTGTTCAGTTGGTAAAATCTCCTGATTTTCATTTGTGTTGATAAATTATCGAAAAATACCAACAATCCCGAATTGAGAAATTCGGGATTGTTTTGGTTTTGGCCTAGAACTTTATGTTTGAGATGTTAGTTGATATAACTAGGGAGACAGTATTTAGGTGAGAGAAGATTGAAGTTATCTGTCTGATTTTCAATTTATTACAATTAATTAAAATATAATTTTGCCTTTTTACTTAATGTGCTTTGTGAGGCAAATTTATGAATCAAAACCAATAATTTTAGATGAAAATATTATTTACGTATCTTAAAAAATACCAAAGTACCGTATTAGGAGCATTGTTGCTGGCGGCCATTAATCAGATTTTTTCGCTACTCGACCCCTACATTTTTAGAAAAATAATAGACGATGTAGCCACAGTTTATACCTCTGATACACATACAGTTAATCAATTTTTTAGGGCGATTCTTCCCCTTACGGCGGCTTCGGTTGGCGTAGCGTTTGTGAGCAGGGTAGCCAAAAATTTTCAAGATTATTTTATCAATACGGTTACTCAAAAAGTAGGCGCCCAAATTTACGCAGATGGTATCGGGCATTCGTTACAACTCCCTTACGAAACTTTTGAAGACCAACGTTCGGGCGAAACCCTAGGCAAACTCCAAAAAGTAAGAGTCGATGTAGAAAAACTCATTGCTGCGGGTATTAATATCCTCTTTCAGTCGTTGATTGCCTTGATTTTTATTACGGTTTATGCCTTTTCGGTACATTGGATGATTGTGCCTTTGTTCCTAATCACTGGCCCATTAATAGCTTGGATTAGCTCGGTTTTGAGTCGTAAAATCAAAACCATTCAGATTCAAATCGTAAAAGAATCAACAGGCTTAGCGGGTTCTACGACCGAATCTTTGCGGAATATTGAATTGGTAAAATCATTAGGACTGGCCAAACAAGAAATCGCACAGTTGAATGCCACTACCCAAAAAATATTGAAATTAGAACTCAAAAAAGTAAGGTATGTTCGCTCGATGTCGTTTGTGCAGGGTACTTGTGTGAATTTTCTTAGGGCATTGATGGTATTGGTTTTGATTTACCTGATTTATGAAAAGAAAATCAGTTTTGGCGAATTTTATTCTCTGAATATTTACTCGTTTTTCTTGTTTGGGCCTTTGCAAGAAATCGGGAATGTAGTTAATACGTACCGAGAAGCGGAGGTTTCGCTACAAAATTTTGAAGACATTTTTAAAATTCCAGTAGAGGTAAAACCCGAAAATCCTTATCCCGTAAATAATATTAAAACCCTTGAATTTCAAGGAGTTAAGTTCAAACATCAGTCTGCCAACAAAGATGCCCTTCGCAACATTACCTTCAAGGCCAACCAAGGCGAAACCATCGCTTTTGTTGGGCCATCAGGTTCTGGAAAATCAACTTTGGTTAAATTATTGGTTGGATTGTATCGCCCAAAAGAAGGGAAAATTTTGTATAATGGCCATAATTTTGACGAGATAGATTTTGACCAATTACGAGAAAAAATAGGTTTTGTAACTCAAGATACTCAACTGTTTTCGGGAACAATCAGAGAAAATCTACTGTTTGTAAATCCAATTGCCACAGACGAACAATGCCTTGAAGTTTTAAGAAAAGCGGCTTGCCATACCTTGTTAGACCGAGCCGAAAACGGCTTAGATACCGTAATTGGCGAAGGCGGCGTAAAGGTTTCGGGTGGCGAAAAACAACGGTTAAGCATTGCGAGGGCTTTGTTACGTAACCCCAATCTCTTGGTTTTTGATGAGGCCACTTCGTCGCTAGATTCATTGACAGAAGAAGAAATTTCTGAAACCATCAGGGATGTTTCGGTAGAAACTAGCCATTTGACTATCGTAATCGCTCACCGTTTAAGTACAATTATGCACGCTACCAAAATCTTTGTTTTAGAAAAAGGTAAAATCATAGAAAACGGCTCGCACGACGAACTGCTTGATCATAAAGGCTTGTATTATGCTATGTGGAGGCAACAAGTAGGCGAAAAAGATTTAATAGACATGGACTAGGCTTCGATTAGACAGATAGCCATTACAATCAATCAAAAAATATCAACAAAAAACAAAAAATGGAAGTACATCATCACGGACATCACGAAGGCAAAAAAACTTGGAAATCTTATATTTGGGAGTTTCTGATGTTGTTTTTTGCAGTATTTTGTGGCTTTTTAGCCGAATGGCGCCTCGAATTGATGATTGAGCATCATCGAGAAGAAGAATATATCC
>JAYWHL010000142.1:0-4083 GCA_043777715.1 Cytophagaceae bacterium
CCACCAATTGCTAACATCCATTGATAATTATCAATTGTTTTTTTTGTTTCTGTAAGGTTTACCATCGCCAAGGCATAAACCACCAACGCCAAAAAAGTATTAAAAAGTCCTTGGGTAATTTTTGTCCAGTTGGTAATCCTTTGGTTGAGTTCCAAACGGTTTTGAAGCCAAGCACTGGCATTCGGAAATTTGAGCGAAGAATTGGGTAATTTTTGAAAAACACCTGCAAAAATATTGAGCAATAAATTATTGAGCAATACCAAGCCCGTGAGGTAATAAAACAAACTGTTTTTGGGTAAAAAGCCAATCGCTTTATTGTTTTGATGATGTACGGCTACGGTTTCTGGAAAACCAAAATAAGCCCAAAATATGGCAAAAATGACAAGAATAAACGAAAGAACACGAAAAAAACGAGCAACAAGGGTTTCTTTTAGCATGGTTGATGTTAGAGGCATAGCTTGCCCATAGTATTTGATTTCTACAAAGTTAAAGGCAATATTTTTTAAATAATTACCTGATTATCAAACTTTTTGTTTCTCATAAAGTTTTTGCACAATAAAAAGTATAAGTTATACTTTATCAATAATTTAAATCTGATTTTTGCTAAATCTCCATTTTTTGTTTTGAATAAGTCTCTATTTGTCAAAACTCATTTTTGGGATTACAAAATTTATACAGGCCATAAAGAGGGTCTATTAAAATCAAAATTTGCAAAAGCCCTAAATTTTTCAAACCTTGCAACTTAATGGGTAGTTCTAGTAAATAACCAACACCCAAAATAAATGAAAATCTATACAAAAACTGGCGATAGCGGACAAACCTCTTTGATTGGAGGCACGAGGGTAGATAAATCTCATACTCGCATAGAGTCGTATGGAACAGTGGACGAGCTGAACGCCTGTATTGGCCTTCTTTCAGACCAAGAAGTGAATACCTCTAGGCGAATATTACTCAAAGAAATTCAAGACCGTCTTTTTACAGTGGGTGCCTCGCTGGCCACAGACCCCGCCAAAGCTGGCAAAAAAGCCATTCCAGATATTTTGGAGTCAGACATTGAGCTACTCGAAAAAGCCATGGACGAGATGGACACTCAATTGCCCGAACTCCGCTATTTTGTATTGCCAGGTGGCCATCAAGCAGTATCGTTTGCACATTTGGCTCGTACGGTTTGTAGGCGGGCAGAGCGGCAGGTAATCCGATTGGCCGAAATTGAACCCGTTGATAGCTTAGTTATCAAATATTTGAATCGCCTTTCTGATTATTTATTTGTGATTTCTAGAAAAATGGCACAAGAATTGAACATCGAAGAAATAAAGTGGATTCCAAGAATACAGTAGCCCTAAAAGAATTGAACAAAATATAAAGACGTATTATGACAGCGTTAATGAACATCACCCACCAGCCCGTTGCCAAGTCTCGCATTAGCGAAATAGACTTTGATAATCTTGTTTTTGGTCGCTCCTTTGCCGACCACATGTTTGTAGCCGACTATATTGATGGCCAATGGACAGACCTCCGTATTGTGCCTTATGCTCCGATGGAATTTAGCCCCGCTTTGATGACCTTGCACTATGGGCAGTCGATTTTTGAAGGATTGAAAGCCTATAAAAACGAAGAGGGCGAAGTACTGGTTTTTAGACCCGAACAAAATGCTAGGCGTATCAACAAATCGGCCGAGCGAATGTGTATGCCCGAAATTCCAGAAGAGATTTTTATGGAAGGGCTTGCCGAACTCCTCAAAATAGACGCCGCTTGGGTGCCAACTGCCCCCGATAGTTCTTTGTATATCCGTCCGTTTATGTTTGCTACCGACGAGTACGTGGGGGTTTCGCCTTCAAAAACCTATCGATTTATTATCTTTAATTGTCCCGTGGGTGCTTATTATTCAAAACCCCTGAAAGTTTGGGTAGAAACCAAATACATACGCTCGGCAGAGGGCGGTGTGGGTTTTGCCAAAAATGCAGGTAATTATGGTGGGTCGCTGTATCCTGCCAAACTGGCTCAAGAACGGGGCTATGACCAACTGATTTGGACCGACGCCCGAGACCACAAGTACGTAGAAGAAGCAGGAACAATGAATTTTATGTTTGTAATAAACGATACATTGATTACCAGTGCCACAAGCGATACTATTTTGGACGGAATAACCCGCAAAAGTATTATAACCTTAGTAAAAGAATGGGGTGTAAAAGTGGAGGAAAGACAGGTTTCGATTGCAGAGTTGATAGAAGGGCTAGAAAAAGGTACTTTGCAAGAAGCCTTTGGGGCAGGCACGGCAGCAGTAGTTTCTGAAATTGCTGTAATTGGCCACAACGGGATAGATTATACCCTGCCAACATTGACCGAAAACGCCCTTTGTCGAAGAATTAGAAAAGAAATGAACGCCATAAAATTAGGCCAAATAGAAGATACCAGAGGCTGGGTTTTTAAGGTTTAAATTTGTTATTTTTGGCTATTGATGAGATTTGACAATTTTTAAAAGCTACGGTATCTACACAGATTTGGTTAAAAGTCCTTCTCCTTTGGAGAAGGGTTGGGATGAGGCGAAAAAGACAGATTTTAGTCAAAAAATGGCTCTTTTCGCCTCACCCCCTGCCCCCTCTCCAAAAGAGAGGGGGAAACTTGAAAGGTATTTAAGTAATTGATTTTAAGCACTTTAAAAATCTGTGTAGATACTATAACTTTTAAAAGCCGTCAAATCTCTTTCATTCAAAAAAAGCAATTGTCATTGATAGTTGCTTTTTTTGATTTAAGATTTGGCTCAAAACCAAAATCCATTACCTGTTTTTGACCTTTCGCCAAACTTCTCCCAACCCTCAATTTTTATTTTCTCAACAATGATAACTACCATAATTTTTGACCTTGGAGGCGTTTTGATAGACTGGAATCCAATGTATGTTTTTAAGAATCTGATTCCTGATGACGATAAACGTAAGTATTTTTTTGAAAATATTTGTACCCCACATTGGAACGAAGAACAAGATGGTGGCCGTGCTTTGGCCGAAGCTACTGAAATGTTAGTGGTACAATTTCCTGACTGGGAACTAGAAATCAGGGCGTTTTATGGCCGTTGGGAAGAAATGCTAGGTGGGGCAATTGCAGAAACCGTTGAGATATTAAAAACATTAAAACAAAACCCAAACCTTAGCATTTATGCCCTAACCAACTGGTCGGCTGAAACTTGGCCTGTTGCCATACAGCGTTTTGAATTTTTATCTTGGTTCGAGGGTATCTTGGTTTCGGGCGTGGAGCATACTCGCAAACCTTTTCCCGAAATCTATCAATTAATGCTAGACCGTTACAACATTATTGCCCAAGATTGCATTTTTATTGATGATAATCTTCGGAATGTAGAAGCCGCCAAAATGCTTGGTATCAATGCTTTACAGTTTTTATCAGCCCCACAACTCAAAGATGATTTGAAGCAATTTGGGATAGAGGTTTAACAAAAGATATGTTTTTGAGCCTTTCCCGTGTTTGATGGCTTACCAAACGCCTTTGCGAAAGTAATATTCAAAACAAACGCCTGTGTTTTGTGCTACATCTTGTTTTTATCATAGAAATCCAGTACTCGGCTTATCTCCCGTTGTTTTTGTTTCTGTCCCAATCAACTTTCTTAAAATTATTCTTTTTCAAAAAATGGATAAATCAATACCGCTGCTAGGATAATACCCGTGCCTACATAAAAGCTAGGGGTCATGCTTTCGGATTTACCCAAAAACAAAAAAGCGAGGATTATGCCATAAACAGGTTCGAGGTTTACGGCCAAACTAAAGGTAAATGCCGAGATTTTACGTAATAAAAAATTGGCGGCCGTGAAGGGATAAACCGTACAGGCCCAACCCAAGGCCAAAAGCCAAGGCCAGTCGTGGGTGGGAGGGAAGAGCGTTGTGGGGTGGCCAAAAAACTGGGCGTCTAGGCCAATAAACACCAATGCACAAGCGGCGGCGGCGAGCATTTCCCAAAATGTCATAATGGTTACGTCGTTTTGTTGGGTAAGTTTTGAATTGAGGATACTCATCAATGCTCCACAAAATCCTGATAATATACCCAACGCCAAGCCCAGTGCATATCCAAACTGAA
>JAYWHL010000143.1:0-4072 GCA_043777715.1 Cytophagaceae bacterium
CGTATTTTGGCGGCCGAAGCTGCCCTCGAAACCAGCCTTAAAGGGCGTATCAATCATTCGGCTTGCCGTTGGTGTTATGATTCTATTCCATTTGAAGACCTCTGCAAGGCTGCCAAAGAAATTGGCCTTCAAAGTATCGAACTGACTGGCCCCGAAGAGTGGCCCATCTTGAACAAATATGGCCTAACTTGTGCGATGGGTTGGGGCAAATATCCTGACAAAATGGGTTTGACTAATTTTTTTAACAAAGTCCAAAACCATGATGCTTTGGTGGCCTTTTATGAAGATTTGATTCCGAAAGCTGCCAATGCAGGTGTAAGAAACGTGATATGTTTTTCAGGGAATAGAGACGGCATGGACGATTATGTGGGGCTATTGAATTGCCAAAAAGGGCTACAACGGATTATGAAAGTGGCCGAAAAAAATCAAGTTACTGTAACGATGGAACTTCTCAATTCAAAAGTAGATCACAAAGACTATCAATGCGACCATACCAAATGGGGCGTAGTTTTGGCCGAAATGATTGGCTCCGAACGCTTTAAGTTATTGTATGACGTATATCACATGCAAATTATGGAGGGCGACGTAATAGCCACCATCAAAAAATACCACCCCTACATCAGCCATTATCATACGGGGGGAGTACCTGGGCGACATGAAATTGGTGATACCCAAGAACTTTACTATCCTGCCATTATGAAGGCCATCGTGGAAACGGGCTACAAGGGTTTTGTTGGCCAAGAGTTTATTCCAAGCCCCAAAGATGCCGCTGGCAAACTGGCCTCGCTCAAACAAGGCGTTTTGATTTGTGATGTGTAGTTTGAGAAGTTGAGAAGCGAGAAGTTGAGAAAATAGAATTTGGGAAGATAGAAACGAGAATTTTTGTGCAGTCAGGAAAAAACTCCTGGCTGCTTTTTTTATTTGTAATTGCTCTCTTTACGCTGTGCATTTGCTCTGGCCTTATGTTCTCAAAGATTTAACAATTTGATAATATACAAAAAGCCCCTTAGCCGAAAGTATTAAATACTTTTGTAAAATTTTGTAAGAGATTTATCATCAATCTTGATTTAATGTACTAGCTTTCAATGATTTAACCTCTTATAACAACCTAAACAACACCAATAATAATGTTCGGATTAGAATCTTCTTTATTCATTTTGCTATTTATTTGCTTGTTCTTGGCCTGTGCCTTTGAGTTTGTAAATGGTTTTCACGATACGGCCAATGCCGTAGCAACAGTTATCTACACCAATTCGCTAAAACCTCAACAGGCCGTAATTTGGTCGGGTTTTATGAATTTTCTGGGCTTGCTTACGGGCGGTGTGGGCGTAACGATGAGTATTATCGGCCTTTTGCCTACCGATTTGCTCATAGACCCCAACGTTTATCATACCGTGGCTATGGCTTTGGCAATGTTACTCACGGCTATTCTTTGGAATTTGGGTACATGGTATTTTGGTATTCCCGCTTCGTCGTCGCACACACTGATTGGCTCAATCATTGGCATTGGCCTAGGTTATATGTATATTTCGGGCGATGCCAAGGCCGTAAATTGGGACAAAGCCATCGAAATTGGCCAAGCCCTTTTGCTTTCGCCCTTGTTCGGTTTTGCATTGGCCATTGTGTTGATGTATATCTTAAAAAAATCCGTTGAAAACAAAGCCATTTTCAAAGAACCTAAGAAAGACACTCCTCCGCCCGTATGGATTCGTGCTATTTTGATTCTTACCTGTACCACGGTTAGTTTTTTCCATGGCCGCAACGATGGCCAAAAAGGAATTGGCTTGGTAATGATTATTTTGATTGCCTTTTTGCCAAACTATTTTGCCATCAACACCAAGGTTGATCCTTTCAAACTAAAAAATGAGGTAACCATCGTACAGACAATTGTAGCAAAAATTGATACCAACAAATTATCAGTTACCGAAAAAGAAAGCTATACAAAAATCATAAAAGCCAGCAAAGATTTAGACGGAATTTTGATGGATAAATCTTTGGTAAATAATTTAAGCACCGAAACTAAACTTAAAATAAGAAAAGACGTTTTGGCGATAAATAAATTATCTAAAAAATTATCAGAAAGCGATGCCGTGGCTCTTAGTGCTGACGACAAATCGGCCCTCAAAAAAGCTACTGCAGGCGACAAACCTCCGTTTTTTGCCTTTGGAAGTAACAACAAAGGACTTTCGTCATTAACTGACTACGCCCCCGACTGGGTGATGTGGATGATTGCCGTGGCCTTGGGCTTGGGTACGATGATTGGCTGGAAAAGAATTGTAGTAACCATTGGCGAAAAAATAGGCAAACAACATCTTTCGTATGCCCAAGGAGCTTCTGCCGAAATCGTTGCCTCTATTACCATCGGCCTAGCCACTATCTACAAATGGCCAGTAAGCACAACGCACGTATTATCATCTGGTATTGCGGGTACGATGGTGGCCTCTAAGGGTATCAAAAACCTACAAGGCGGAACTGTAAGAAATATAGTGATGGCTTGGGTACTTACCTTGCCTGTTACTATTTTGGTTTCGGCCTCTCTCTTCGTTTTATTTAGATGGATTGCAGGATAGTTTTATACAGAGAGGGTATTAAGTAGCCTTTGGCTTGAGGTATAGTGTAGTTTGTTTCAAAAAATATTGATTATTTTTTGAGACAACGCATAAAAGTCAGTACTCAATAAGAGACTAGTTTTACCCTCTCTGTACCTACTTTTTGGGTACAGTCATTTCACAACACCAATACAAAAAAACTTATGAAAATCACCAAGGCTCTCCTGTGCCTAATAGCCGTTTGTGCTATTAGCTCAAATACTTTTAGCCAAACACAAACCCCAGAAGCCAAAACAGAAAAACCAGCTCCCAAAAAATGGTATGATAAAATATCATTGCGGGGCTATGCACAGGTACGCTATAATCGTTTGCTAGAAACAAATGAGAAACTTAGGTGCGAACAATGTGATAGGTCTTGGGGCGAAAACGGTGGTTTTTTTATTAGAAGAGGCCGTCTTATTTTTTCGGGTGATGTTTCGGACAGGCTTTATATTTATATTCAGCCAGACTTTGCTTCAAACGTAAGTGGTTCGTTTCAGCATAGTTTTCAGCTAAGAGATGCCTATTTTGATTTGGCCTTGGATTCTAAAAAAGAATATCGTTTGCGTTTTGGGCAAAGCAAAATACCTTATGGTTTCGAGAATATGCAATCGTCTCAAAACCGTTTGGCCCTCGACCGTGCCGATGCCATCAATAGCCCCGTCGCCAATGAACGAGATTTAGGCATTTTTTTCTATTATGCCCCAGCCGAAATACGTGAAAGATTTAGATACTTAGTAAGTTCGGGTTTGAAAGGTAGCGGCGACTATGGTGTTTTTGCTTTTGGTGCTTATAATGGTCAAAATGCTAACAGAACCGAGGCCAACAACGAGCCACACGTGGTGTCGAGAATAACCTATCCCTTCAAACTAAAATCAGGCCAATACATAGAAACATCGTTACAGGCATACACAGGGCGGTTTGTGATTGATAAAACAGCCACCAAAAACAAGGCAATCGAAAGCGAATTTTTAGATAAACGCATTGCGGCAACGTTGGTAATATATCCGCAACCCTTTGGTTTTCAGGCAGAATACAACATAGGCCAAGGCCCAGTTTTTGACCCAAAAAGTATGAAAACAGAAGTGAAAAACTTAGATGGTGGCTATGCACAATTGATGTATAGAAAAAAAGTAAACGAAAACCATATCATGCCTTTTGTAAAATACCAGTATTATAATGGTGGTAAAAAACATGAAATAGACGCCCGCAGGTATGTAGTAAACGACTTAGAATTTGGTGCAGAATGGCAACTGAAAGATTATTTTGAACTAACAGCCATTTATACCATCTCTGACAGAACTTTTGAAGATGCAAACTTGCCGATTAATAATCAAACGGGTAATTTATTACGTTTGCAAGCACAGTTTAATTTTTGAGAAAATGGAGTTTTATCTGAGTGATGGACAATTTTACAAAAAATAGCATAACACAGAGATTTGTCTAAGAATATTGCTTTCGCAAAGGTGTTTGGTGAGCCACCA
>JAYWHL010000144.1:0-11573 GCA_043777715.1 Cytophagaceae bacterium
TTGCCGAAAACCAAGAGCTTTTCTTTTTGGGGAGCAATCGCCCTGCTGACTATACGGGCGAAATGTTTTTGGCACAAGAAAATCTCGGTAAGATTAGCACAAGTAAAATAGTTATTATCAAATTTAATAGCTACCCATCTGAAGAATATGGCACAGTAGAGGGCTACATTGATAGTATTTCTGAAATTTCTAATAAAGACAACACCTACCTTGTTAAAGTAAAATTAAAAAATGGCCTTAAAACAACTTATGGCAAAACGCTAAGGTTTAGAAATGGCATGATTGCAACAGCAGATATTATTGTAGCAGACCAAACCCTAGCTAACAAAATTTTATACCAATTTCGTCGAGCCATACAAAGATAATACCATGCTAAACACCAACAATATTTGTGATTATTTACGCTCTAAAAACCTAATTACGTTAGCGTCTATTGTCAATGGCGATTTACTCATCAGGGACGCTAGTAGCCGTAATACTATTTTTTTGGTAAATCAGTTTGAAGAAGGCGGCGCCAAATTACTTATTAAACAACCCGACATAGAAGACGAAGATTACGTACATTCTATGGAAATAGAAGCCAATAATTATCTGTTTATCCATCAGCAAAAAATAGCCTCTAAACTACGCCCGTTTGTAGCAAAACTGTACCAATATGATACCCAAAACCATATTTTAGTTTTAGAACAACTCACTGGTGTTTGTCGGATACACGATTACCTGTATTACGGTCATCATTTGCCAGATAAAATTATTATTAAAAGTATCGCAAAAATACTGGCCAATTTTCATAACATAGCCATAAAAAATTACAAAAAACTATCCGATACCTTGCCTTGGGTTTTTGATGCTACCACTCCCAAATACATCAAAACAATTAAAAACGAAGACAAGCATGCCTACCAGTTTTTACAACCCCTGTACTATGATGCAAGGGTATTGGATTTTATGATGTCAGCAAAGGCAATGTGGCAAAGCACTTCTTTTATACATTCGGACACACGCCTCACTAATTTTATGATGCCTTACACTCATTCCCCCAAACTAAAAAGCCAATTTTGGATAATTGACCTAGAAATGGCAGGAAAGGGCGACCCCGCTTGGGATATTGGACATTTTTGTGGGGAGTTATTGCAGTTTAAGATTTATTTAGCGTCAAGAACTGATATTATTATTTCTAAAAACAAACATTATCTCTCCATTGATGACTCCATTAGGCTCTTCTTGAAAACCTATCTTAGTCTTGCCAAAAATGATGACACAATACGAGAAAGAATCGTAAAATTTACCATCATAAAAATTTTTCTTTGTATCTACGAATACGTAGTGGACGAACCCACCAGTAGTTTAGATAGCTACCTAACGGGGCTAAAAACATTGTTTTATGACATGATAAACAATCAACAAATCTATCAAACCAAGATGATGCCCCAATGAACAACAACACCATAAGGTACTTAAAAATTGTTGAAAAAATAGCTGATAAAATTTGTGATGACGCTCTGTGGTGTGAAAAAAAATGTAATTGGGTAGGTGTTTTTCACGATACTCAAATTGCAAACGCCAAAACCGTAATTAGGGCTTTACCTAGTAATTTTTATAATGGTTCGGCTGGTGTGGCTTATTTTTTGTCGGCGGCCTATCAGCAATTAGGTAAAGAGAGATATAAAAAAACAGCATTGGGGGCATTAGAGAAAACCTTTGAGCAACTTATAAAAATCAACATAGAGCGAATTGGTTTTTATGAAGGGCTTTCAGGAATTGCCTATACTTTTTTCCAAGCTAGTAAATGGTTGGGAGAGCATTTTTTAGAACAAAAAGCAAAAACAATTATTGATAATATTATCAGCAACAAAACAACAACCGAATGGAGCTTAGAAGCCCAAGACGGTTGCCCGAGTGCTATTCCAACCCTGATAGTATTGAATCAATATTTTCAAGACCCAAACCTTGATGATTTAATTGAGCATTTAGGAAACTTTATATTAACAAAAGCCACTAAAACCCCAAGAGGCTGGTATTGGTTGGCCGATAATAATAGTGTAAAAAGTGGTTATGCTCATGGTTTGGCGGGTATTAGCCACGCCTTGTCAGCATTGTATATCCACACCAGGAACCCTTTATTTTTAGAAGCTCTTGAACAAGCAATTGAGTTTGAAAACAGTTTTTATAAACCAACCAAGGATAATTCTGCTTGGTGTGTAGGCAGTATTGGCGTTGGTTTTTCGAGAGGTATTAGTTACCAATCAACAGGCAAAAAAGAATATTTGAAAGAAATAAAAATAATGCTGAAGAATAGTGTTTCAGTATCTGCAAAAAGAGTAAACAACTTTTCGTTGTGTCATGGTTTTTTTGGCGATATGAGTTTCATAAGATGGGCAAATGAACATGATTTTGTAACCACTGATAAAGTAAACGAAAAAATAAATAAGCTATTAGACCATACCAACGATTTTGAAAAACCATTGCCCGATAGTAAGGGGTTTTATCTCGAAAACCCTTCTTTTATGCTGGGTTGGGCTGGAATCGGTTATTTTTTTTTACAATTAAGCTACCCTACTAGCTACCCAGAAACTCTACTAATCAGCAATTATGAAGTTTCAAAAGAAAAAGAGTGCCGATAAAGCACTCTTTTTCTTTTGAAATACAAAAAATTATTTTTTCTTCTTTTTTGTCTTACTTGTCTTTTTTGTTTTTTTCGTTGTTGTAACTATGTTTATAGGTGTGCAAACATAACATACTGGCACTATGGGGGTATAACAAACGGGAGGACTTGGAGGGGTATAAACTGGTGGAGAATAAGAACAACCCGTTCCGCCTTTGATTTGTTCAGCATTTACTACTTCGAGTGCTGCAAAATTTGCTAATGATTTCATAATTGATTTTTGTTTAAAATTTTAAAGATTATATAGTTAAATTAAAACTCAAAGATGTGATAATTCTTCCCGAACAACTTTGGGGGTTGAGCCAAAGTTTAACGTTTTGGAAAAAACTGGCTTTCTTTCCTGATAAACTAAATTACCATTCAAGAAAGCCTATAAAGGGAATAAGGAGAGTAAAGTAAGATAAATCTCATAGGGTAAGCAAGCCTAATAGATTTGAGCTATTGACTTGTGATAAAATAATTATTATTGATTTTTAGGACAAAAAATACCTCAATTAAGAAGTAAAATAGAATATCAGGAAAACAAAAACTAAACTACTTTTTGAGTAAAAAATAGACGTTTAATTGTACCATGATTTCCTTTACAAATATAAATAAAAAATATTAAAATACCTGATAATCAACAACTAAAATATTAATACGCTACAAAAAATAGTATTTGGTGCAGTATTTGTAAGAGGGATAAGTTTTGATTTTTTAGTAAAAATTTAGACAAATTTGTCGTATTACGTACATCAATATCTTATTAAAACCATATCATATTGACGAAAGATTTTTTGGTCTAAAAATTGTGGTTGCTTTGTAAAAAAATATGTAAAGTAAAAAATAGTTGTAAAATGAGAAAATTTCAAGCAGAATGGAGTTATAGTATTTATCTTACCCTTTTGATTTTTTCTTCATTTTCATTATTTGCTCAAAAAAAAGACCTTATAAAATATAAACTTACACTTAGAGATTGTATCAATCGGGCAATAAACAATAGTAATGTTCTTAAACAAAGTAAAATACAAATTGCAATAAGCGATAACATACTTTCACGGTCAAAACTAAGTTCTTACCCATCTTTCAATGGTTCGCTTTCACAGTATTTTACATCTGGCCGAAACATCGACCCTTTTACCAATCAATACGTAGAAGATAAAATAAATTATCAGAATATAGGGCTAAACGCCAGTGTATTAGTCTATGGCGGTGGGCAACAAAAGAATACCTTAAAAATAAACGAATTAGGGGTTTTAGCCTCCGAAAAAGATGCTAAAGCAATCGAAGAACAACTAACAGTAGATGTAATCGTTGCATTTTTCCGTGTATTAAATGACGAAGAGCAGTTAGAACTTGCCAAAAAACAATTAGAATCTACAAAGTTTCAACTTCAAAGGTTTGAAGCCCAAGCTCGGGAGGGTGTTGTTTCTCGCTCTGTTGTTGCAGATTTGATGGCACAACTGGCTGGCGACGAACTAACCATATCTAATTCAGAAAATACAATAAGCATTTCCAAGAGTATCTTAATTCAATATCTGAATGATTCATTTCTGAATACTGAAACATTAAGATTGGAAAAAAAAGAAATAAATTTGATTGATATAGCATCTTACAAAGAATCAATGGATAGGTTTGTCGCAATTGCAACCACAAAACAGTCGGCGGTTGGTGCAGCTAAAATTCGTACTGAGATGGCTCAAAAAACAATTGATAATGCTTTTGCAAGTAAATATCCAAGTCTTTGGCTTTATTTTGGTTTGGGTACAAATTATTCGAGTGCAGCTCCTTCACAACAATTTATTGGCGATGGTAAAGTTCCAAAACTAGTCGAGAATAAACTAAGGGACTATGTAATGGTAAACGGCCAGCAACAAAATTTAATACGAGTTTCAGAAGTGTCAAGTGGTACGTATCGTAGTTTCGGGTATTTAAATCAGTTAGGTTTCAACCTGAGTAATTCCCTAGGGTTTAGCCTTAAAATACCTATTTTTAATGGTTTATCAACAAAATATAGCGTAGAGAATGCGTATAATTACAGGAAAGTGGCAGAATTACAACTGAAAAATACAGAGTTGCAAATAAAAAATAGCTTAGAAAATGCCTACAAAAATGCGTCATCTGCTCATAAAAGGCTATCACTTACCCAAAAGCAATTAACAGCAACAGAAACTGCTTTTAGGTTTGTAAACACTCGATTTGAGGAAGGAATAATTAGTTCTACTGAATATACACTAGCTAAAAGCAACCTTGAGCGAATAATATCAAGCTATACCCAAACTAAATACGAGTATTTATTTAGAGTTACTCTTCTTGAATTTTACTTAGGAAGGCTCTAGCCATCAATCAGAGCATTGTTTTTTATTTGATATTCGACATCATTTACTGTACTTGGGGCAGGGTCAAAACAAAGCTACTCCCTTGTTTATTATCAGCCTTGCATATAATTGTTCCTTTGTTTTTTCGTACAAATTTTCCAATCAATAACGTCCCTAGTCCTAGTTTATAATGCTCTTTTCGTGAGGTTTGTGGCTTACTAAATATTTCATTAATTAAAACTACTTTATCCTCGGATATTCCACTCCCATTGTCTTCTATATTGATAGCAGTACTTTGATTAATAACATTATCCACTGAAATATAAATATGCCCTTGGTTGGTGGGTAAGTTTTTTACAGCATTGTCGATTAGATTTCTCAAAATTAACTTTAAGCCGTCTAAATCCGCATAAACCCAAGCATCATCAATACCTTTTAGTGTAAAATCAAAACCTTTTATTGTTTTAAGGCTAGAATAAACACTTAATACTTCTTCAATAACGTTTGTCAATTTTATTCTTTGAGGAGAATAGGGAACTTCCTCTTGTTGAGACATTCCCCAATTGATTAAATTATCCAATAAATGTCTTGTATTTACGCCTGATTCATTGATGTAATCAGATATTTTTTGAAGATTTTCAAATTTTTTCAAGCGAATACTTTCATTTAACAAATCGTACAGGTCGTGCATGGCGGTAATCGGGCTACGAATATCATGTGCAATAATTTTAATATATTGGTCTCTGATGTACGATAGTTCGCCAATTTTTAAGGCTTGTTTTTCCGCTTCTTTTTTAGCTTTGTTAAAATAGTACAGTGCTATGAGCAATAGCAAGGTTAGAATAGTGGCTATGATAAGGCCAATGAATGCAGTATTGTTTCTACTCTTGACCAATTCATTTTCTTTAAATAATGCCCCATTTTGAATTTTTATTTCCTTTGTCTTATAGGTTGCTTCAAGCTGATTCAATTTCTGAATATTCTCTTCTTTATAAATAGAGTCCTTCAAAGCCGAGGCTAAATCTGCGTAAATAAGTGCATTTTTGAAGTCATTTTTACTCATGTAAACCGCTCGGTATCCATCAAATGCTGATTGTCTAATCAAACGAAATTCCTTCGGCTTGGTTTTGGCCAAAACCTCATCTAAATAACCCGTTGTTTCGTCGTTTTTGTTAAGTGAACTACACACAAACGCCAAATTCATTAAAAACACAAAATATTTACTGGGGCTTAGCTGCTCTGCTGCCCTAGTTTTCATACTTGACAAAAGCTCGTATGTTTTGCTAAAATTACCTAAATTGCCATAGTGGGTAGCTAGATTATTGGTTAAAACTAATCTATATTTTTCAAAAGCGGGGTTTTGGTTTATAATATTAATTTGCCTCGTAAGCAAAGGCCCATTTAGTTTAACCGTTTGGGGGTCATAGGCATAAGCAGTAGTCAGGCAACCCAGGGCTAATAGCTGCGTATTAGCATCTTTGCTAAGTTCGGCCATATTAACTGCTTTTTGGGCATACTCAATCCCTGTTTCAAGGTTTCTTATCTTCTCTTGTGTTTGATTGACATTTAAGTCTGATAATCCTATATAAGCCCTAACCATACCTAGGCTATCTTTTACACTCTGAAAAATTCTTAGCGACTCCAAGAACGATGCTTGAGCTGGTACGTGCTGGCGGTTTACTATCTCGTGTCTTCCTTTCAGCAAATGATATAACCCTAGGGCTTGAACCCATTTCAAGTCTTTGGCCAGGGTTTGGACTGCTTCTAACTTAGACCCAAATTTTACATTACCACTCTTAAACCAATTGTTTTCTAAAACAAGCAATTGCCTAATATAACCCTGAGCCTGATTAGGGTTCAGTTTCGTTTCAAGGCTATCAACATTTACTTTAGATTCTAAGTTAAAATAATTCAGCTTTTGAGCATATCCCCGAAACCCCAAAAGCCCCAAAATACATAATATTACGATTTGTTTATTTGACCAAATGATGAAATTCATAAATATTTTTTTTGAAATTTTTATTGACAGATAATTCATGGTTTCCTAAAAAAACTTTATTCTCATTGATTGAAACCCTAATCAATTTAGATTTATTTACAAAAGTAGCCCGCTTGATACGTATAAATTTTTGAGATAGATGTTCGCCAATCAAGAGTTTTGCCGAACGCTTTAGTACGTGTTTTGTGTTATCAATGGTTGTAATGGTTGAATAATTGCCCTCCGATTCGATAAAGAGAACCTCATTTAATGAAAGATAAATAGGATTTTTGAACTTCCCAAATACAGTTATGCTATTCTCTTTAGGATTTGGCACGTTTTCTAAAAGCCTGATAATTGCTGCCTCTAAAGTTAAATCAGAAAATGGCTTTGTCAAAAACCAACTATTGTTTGTTTTCAAGGCTGTTTTCATAAATTCGGATTCTTCAAAAGCAGTAATATATAGTGTTGGTATATTTGGCCATTTATCTATACTGAACACAATTCCGTCCTTCAAAACCAAGTCGCAAATTAAAAGATTATAAAATTGAGGTGATTGGAAACACAATAAAGTACTAGCAACAGAATCTACAATGGTGCAATTGTAACCAAGTTTCTCGGTAATGTTACGAAGTTTTATCTGAAAAATAGGATTGTCTTCAACTATTAGAACATTCATCTTTATTGAAAATGTGGGTTAAATGGTTAATAAATAGGTTATTAACTAAGCTGTGCCATTATTTAGAAACCTATTATCTCTATGGATATGGCCTAAGGTAATCTCAAAAAAATAATGATAATTTAAACCTTAGAAGAAAGTATTAATTGGGGCTTGGCAATGAAATGAAGTCGCCGAAATGGCTAAAGAATATTGGGTTTTGATATATAAAAGTACCTATTGAGGCATAAAATACTTTATGAGACTAAATAATGTCCGATTAAAATTCAAAATTAAACATTAATAATTTTATAAAAAGGTTTTTTATTACCCAAAAAGGTTTTTTATTTACAATAATCTACTTCAAATAACCTAATAAATCATAGTTTGTTTGAAATTTTGGATTTTCCCTAATAACTAAATGATGAAATATTACCTTTTAAAATAAAGATATAAAATGATTTTCCGAAAACTACAATAGATTATTTAAAAACTATTCAGCCTTTTTAGTTAAACTATATCCCCAAATAGATGTGCCTAAGTGTCTATTAATGTCTATTGTTTTTCAATATTACCAGTAATGAGTAAAAAATTATCACTATTTTGTTTTTTTTTGATGAAATATAACAAAAAAAACATTGGATTGATTAAACACTAAAGTATAAACTATTGATTATCAACATTTTGATATAAACAAGTGTCCTATTTATTGATTATTGAGTTTATATATTAAAACTATACTATGCAAAAAACATTCATCAATATTATTCGTGTAGCTGTATTAGAAGATAACCCCATTGATAGCCTTCATATAAGTTTAATGCTTTCTAAGGCCCTGGGTAACAAGTACGAATATAAGATTGTAGGTAATTTTGAGTCATTAAAATTATTACTTGACTTTATAGCCCAAGATGAGGTAGATGTTATACTATCTGATATTTTTGCTAATCAAGTCCCAATGGGTTTGGAATTACTGAAACGTTTACAGTTTAGTACCCTCCCTATAATATTAATGACCAATTCGCAGGATAAATCTGTATATGTCGCTGCTCAAGAACAAAGACACATCAATTATATCATCAAACCATTCCATGCAATTACCCTCCAATCAATAATAGACACAACTTTTGATGAGTATTTACGTAACAAGCAACACGATTTTATGGATAAAAAATTCATCTATTTGAGTGGTAGGGCTGGGCAAAAAGAGCAAGTGCTATTTGACAATATTATATACTTGGAATCCGACCTAAACGACTGTTTTGTATATACAAACGAAAGAAAATATGTACTCAAAAAATCATTGAGTAAAATGTGTTCGGAAAAACTAGACGAACGCTTTATAAGAGTCCATCAAAAGTATGTAGCCAACAAAAAATATATCAAGACTGTTAGTGAAACTAATATACTTTTAGTATCCGAAATGGTTCTTCCTGTTGGTAAAAGTTTTAAAAAACCACTTCTTAAATACCTTAAAAACATACTATAAATTACAATAATCATCCAAAAAAGGCTAAAAATACCCCTTGAATAATCGCTATCAAAAAACATAATTGGATATGAGGCTTATTTGTACTTAGAAAATTTAAGTATAAATAAAATCTGATGCGAGATTTAAATATAAAAATCAATAGCCACTATTTTGATAGCAAGATGGAAATTATCGATTGGCCAATCTTTGAGGTAAAGCCTAATGATAATTTTTATTTAAATGATTTTGGTTCTAAAGGTTCGTATTTTTGCATTTATACTTCTAAAAAGATTGCCGAAGAACCCATCTTCAATTATCCTCTTTCAAACGGTAATATTTCCTATCTGCTAATTCAAGTTCAATCTCTTGAACAAAATTCTTTAACTTTTTTTTACTTGGGTATCAATATTAATTGGCTAAAGTCTGAACTCGGTATTAATGTTTTGGATTCAGAAAAGTCAGTAAATAAAGTTATAAAAAATTGGCAAACAAGTAAATTTATATTGTCCAAACATCATCTTTTTGTTCAAAAATTAAGCCAAAACAATCACAGATCTATTTTAATTTCTAATTATTTTTTTGAGTTCCTTTATCTTTTTTTGAATGAATTAAGATTTCCTAACCAAGAGCATACAAATTCAAATGAATTAGAACTACAGAAAATAAGGGACATTGAGGTGGAAGTATCACATAACCTACATCTAAGTATCCCAACGATTGAAATTATGGCCAAGGGAGTGGGTATGAGTAGTAGTAAATTTAAGATTTTGTTTAGAAATATTTTTGGTCAAAGTGTAAAACAACATTTTTTGACTAAAAAACAAGATTATGCTCAAAGTTTATTGAGAGAAAAGCAATATACCCTTACACAAATTGCCCATAAATTAGGGTATAATTATACTTCGGGTCTTACGAGAATATTAAGCAAAAACGCTCTAAATCACGGAAATGAGGGTAATTTTTAGTAACTAAGTACATAAGTGATACGTAATAAACAGCTATTTTAATTACAATAAATATACCTTTAAAAACAATAAAATGAACGATAACAACATTTATATATGTGTTAAAACAGACTATGCAAGTAAATTGCTAAATTTAATGATAGATAACAATGTGCCTTTTAGTATAGAAAAAGCGGAACCGATAGTACAACAGCCAGAAAAAGAGATTCCTGTGTTTAAGTTCAGGCAAAGTAATGATAGCAAAATAGCTGAATACGTTTACAAAAAGTATATCATAGAAAACCTAGATAAAACACCCCCTCTAATAAATGAAATTGCAGAGGAGCTAATGATGAGCCCTTCTAAATTCAAGGCACTTTTCAGAACACATTATAAAGTCCCGTTTTATAGCCTTTATTTAGACAAAAAGATGGAATATGCAGCCCAGCTTTTGAAAGAAGGAATGAAGGCCAAAGATGTCTCAATTAAGGTTGGATATACACATTCTATTAAATTTTCTAAAATGTTTCAGAAACATTTTAACATCACACCCAAAAAATATCAACAAAGGGGTGGTTAATAAAGCCTCTAAATGTTTAGTTTATTGCTATTTTATCCAAACGGTGGTTTTCTTTACTTCTTAAAGTTCCTTCAATTTTACCTAAAAAGAGCGTATTTATGATAAAAAAATCAAGTTAATAAATCTAAGTAAAATATATTTATCTATTGTTGAGTATTTTTACATTTTTAAACACCAAAATAATTTTATGCTAATTGGGTATGCTAGGGTTTCGACCATTGACCAAAACACCGATCTTCAAACTGATGCCCTCAAAATAGCGGGCTGTCAAAAAATATTTATTGATAAAATCAGTGGGGTAAAATCTGACCGACCCGAACTAAACAAATTGAAGGAACAACTCCGAGAAGGTGACACGCTTGTGGTCTGGCGACTTGACCGCTTAGGGCGAAGCCTAAGGGATTTGATTGATTGGATGAATTATCTTGAAAAAGAAAAAGTAATGTTGAAATCGTTGCAAGAAAGTATTGATACAGGAAACCCAACTGGAAAACTTATTTTCCATATTTTCGGGGCATTGTCAGAATTTGAGAGAAATCTAATCGTAGAAAGAACCAATGCGGGCTTAAAAGCCGCCAGAGCAAGAGGAATTAAAGGGGGACGAAAACCAAAACTTGATGCAACCAAACAAAAAACAGCCCAAACCATGTATGATTCTAGAAATCATACTATCAAAGAAGTTTGTGAAACGTTGAAAATAACTAAACCTACTCTGTATAAATACTTAAGAAGATGATTTTGAAAATAAAATCAATTACTCAAAACTTTATGGTATGATCGGGTAAATCCCCCTTAAAACCCCATTCCCCGACCTCGGCCAATAGACTGCTGTTTTTTCATGGAAACATCTAGCGTTTCTTGCAAAGATTTCATAATCTTATACTGGTCGTTTTGGGGAACAATGATTTGTATTCCTACAAAAATACCCCGAAGCAAAGCCCGCTCAACCCCCGTGTCTAATAAATCGGCTCGGTCTCGAC